>DRKG01000409.1 GCA_011051855.1 bacterium
CAGGGCGCTGCCGGCGAGCGCGAGCAGCGAATCATCGGTCAGTTCCTGACCGTACAGGCGCAACTCTGCGAGCTGCGGCAGCCATGGAGCGGCGAGCAACGTGAGCAGGCCGGCATGGCCGATGCCACCGATGTGACCCTGCAGATCGAGCACGCGCAGCGCCGCCGGGGCCGGCAGCGCAGCGAGAGCCTGCATCGACGGTTCTTCACACATCGCATCGCCGAACTCGATCGCGCGCACGCCCGCGAGTGCTTCGCTGCCGAGCAACGCCCGCAGGCTGTCGGGCAGCAGCACGCCATCCGACAGGCCCAACTTCTGGATGCCGCGCCACGCCGACAAGCACGCCAACTCCGGGATGGCCGCGTTCGGTCCGTGTTCCTCCTCGTCGACGGCCAACTCGACCTTCTGCACCGGCGCGACCGCGACCAGCGGGGGCAGGGCCGCGCACAGGTCCTCGGGACTTCCCTCGACCCCCGAGACGAAGCCCCGGTGGAACCGCACCGCCACCCCCCCGCGCGGCAGCGCCTCACGCCAGCGGTCCCCGTGTTCGCGCAGCAGTGCCTGCTGCCGTTCGAGCAGAGCCGGCCGATCGGGATGCCAGCGGGGCAGGTCGGCCAGCCGCAGTTGCACGTCGACGAACTCGCCGCGCGGATCGCCCGCGGCACGCCAGTGCGCGGCAAGCGCACGGCGCGGCGCGTCGTCCTCCGGGTTCGCGCACACCTGCGCGAGCAGCTCGGCTTCGACCATCGGGGCACGATAGCCCACCGGCCGCGATATGCTCCAGCACCTCGAATGAACGTCGCCTTCGCCCTGTTCCGCTACTTCCCGTTCGGGGGCATGCAGCGCGACATGCTGGCGGCGGCTCGCCGTTGCCACGCGGCGGGGCACGAAGTGCGCGTGCTGTGCCATACCTGGGAGGGCGAGCGCCCGGACGAACTGCAGGTCGACGTGCTGCAGGTGGCGGGGCACAGCAACCACGGCCGGGCAGGCCGTTTCGCCGCCGCCCTCGCCCAGCACCTGCGGCAACGACCGGCCGACGCCGTGGTCGGCTTCGACAAGCTCCCCGGGCTCGACCTCTACTTCGCCGCCGACCCCTGCTTCGTCGCGCGCACCGCCGCACGTTCCTGGCCATATCGGTGGACACCGCGTTATCGCACCTTTCGCCGGCTCGAAGGCGCGGTGTTCGGCCCGCACGCCGGCACCCGCGTGCTGCTGCTCGACCCGCGCGAACGCGCACACTACCAGCGCGCCTGGCACACGCCGGACGATCGCTTCGAACTGCTGCCGCCCGGCGTCGCCCGCGATCGCCGCCACGGCCCCGACGCCGACCAGTTGCGCCGCAGCGGCCGCGCCGAGTTCGGCATCGACGAGAACCAGATCCTGCTGCTGATGCTGGCCAGCAACCTCGCCCTGAAGGGGTTCGACCGCGTAGTCGCCGCCATGCGCGCCCTGCCGCCCGACCTCCGCACGCGCACCCGACTGCTCGCGGTCGGGCAGCCCCCGGATGCAACCCTGCGACGCCACGTCGCCGCCGCCGGACTCACCGACAGGGTCGCCATCGTGCCGGGACGCGCCGACGTGCCGCGCCTCTTGCAGGCCGCCGACGCGTTGGTGCATCCGGCCTACCGCGACACCACCGGCACGGTGCTGCTCGAAGCAATCGTCGCCGGACTGCCAGTGCTGTGCACGGCCGTTTGCGGCTACGCCCCCCACGTGCGCCAGAGCGGCGCCGGAATCGTGCTCGACGAGCCGTTTTCGGCCGGCGCGATGCGGACGGGCTTGCTGGACTTGCTCACCGGCGAACGCGCGACGATGCGCGCCAACGCCTTGCGCCACGCCGACCGGAACGACCTGCACGGCATGCACGACGCGATCCTCCGCGCGATCGAGGCGGCACCCGGTCACACGGACGGGTGACCGCTGCGCGGGCAAGAAAACCCGAATCCCGGTGCAACACCGTCCCGTTCCCCACGTAGTTGGAGGTGAGAAGGCTGCGCCGGAACGAACCTCAACCTTCTGTGAAACGAAGCCGGGCGCAGCCTTCTCGTTCCGTGTACGGGCGGCGATGCCGGTGCCGGGCGCGACGTGGCACACACAGGTGGGGTTAGCATACCGCGCAATGGCATCCCCCTGCTCCGAGCCCGACGCCGCCCGGTTCCTGCCGACGACCCCAGCCGAAGTGCACGCCCGCGGCTGGGATCAGGTCGACGTCGTGTTCGTCACCGGCGATGCCTACATCGACCACCCGTCGTTCGCGATGGCGCTGCTCGGGCGGGTGCTCGAAGCCGCCGGCTTCCGGGTCGCAGTCCTGTCGCAGCCGCAATGGCAGGATGCAAGCGCCTTCCGCCTCTTCGGCCGACCGCGGCTCTGCTTCGCGGTCAGCGCCGGCAACATGGATTCGATGATCAACCACTACACGGCGAACAAGAAGCGGCGCAACGACGACGCCTACTCGCCGGGTGGCCGCATCGGGTTGCGCCCCGACCGCGCCACCAACGTCTACGTGCAGCGCTGCCGCGAGGCGTTCAAGGACGTGCCGGTCGTCGCCGGCGGCGTCGAAGCGTCGCTGCGGCGCATCGCACACTTCGACTACTGGTCGGAGACGGTGCGTCCTTCGATCCTGGTCACGTCGAAGGCCGACCTGGTCGGCTTCGGCATGGGCGAACGGGTGCTGGTCGAGATCTGCCGCCGGCTCGACGCGGGCGACAAGATCGTCGACTGCCGCGACCTGCGCGGCGTCGCCTACCTACTAGGTTCGAAGGAGGAACTGCCCGAGCACTGCTGGCGCGATGCGAGCTGCGACAATCGCACGGTGGCGCTGCCGTCGTTCGAGCAGGTCAAGGCGGATCCGCGCGCGTTCGCCGAGGCGACGCGCCTGCTACACCACGAGACCAATCCGCAAAACGGCCGGCGTATGACCCAGCGCCACGGCGATCGCACGTTGGTCGTGAACCCGCCGGCGCTGGCGCTCGACGAGCGCGCCATGGACCGCATCTACGATCTGCCCTACACGCGCCGGCCGCACCCGCGCTACCGCGAGCAGATTCCGGCGCACACGATGATCAAGGACAGCGTGACGACGATGCGCGGCTGCTTCGGCGGCTGCACGTTCTGCTCGATCACGATGCACCAAGGCCGTGCAATCCAGAGCCGGAGCGAGGATTCGATCCTGCGCGAAGTCCGCCAGATGGCGCAGGATCCCGCCTTCAAGGGGCACATCAGCGACGTCGGCGGGCCGACCGCGAACATGTACCGGATGCGCTGCTCGCGCCCGGAGATCGAGGCCCGCTGTCGACGGCTGTCGTGCGTGCACCCGACGGTTTGCAAGCTGCTCGGCACCGACCACGGGCCGACCAAGCGGTTGTTGCAGAAGGTCCGCGCGACCCCCGGCGTCAAGTCGGTGCGGGTCGCTTCCGGCATCCGCATGGACCTGGCGCGCTTCGACGACGGCTACCTCGAGGAGATGGCCGCCCACCACGTCGGCGGCCAACTGAAGGTCGCGCCCGAACATTCCAGCAGGAAGGTGCTCGACCTGATGAAGAAGCCGGCCATCGACACCTTCGACGAGTTCGCCGACAAGTTCGCCGCGGCCAGCCGCCGCGCCGGCAAGGAGCAGTATCTGGTGCCCTACTTCATCGCCTCGCACCCAGGCTCCGGCGTCGCCGAGATGATCGAACTGGCGGTGTTCTTGAAGCAGCGCGGCTACCGCCCGCGCCAGGTGCAGGACTTCATCCCGGCGCCGATGGACATCGCGACGTGCATGTACCACACCGGCCTCGACCCGATGACCATGCGGCCGGTCGAGACCGTCAAGAAGCTCAAGGACCGGGAAGTGCAGCGTGCATTGATGCAGTACTTCAAGCCGGAGAACTGGTTCACCGTGCGCAAGGCGCTACTCGAAGCCGGTCGCAAGGATCTGATCGGCGACGGGCCGCTGGCGTTGATCCCGAAGAATCCGCCGAAAGAAGCCCTGCAATCACGCCGCCGCGGCGCGAATGCGGGTCGGCGGCGGCGGTGAACAAACCCGCGGCGCAGGGTGTCAAGCGTACTTCTTGTTCGGCCCGGCCTTCCACGGCGCCGGGTAGCGCACGCCGGCCGTGACGATGCGCTGCAGCAGGTCGGCATAGCTCCAGCCGTAGGCGTTGGCGGCTTCGTTGAAGTCCTCGATCGCGGTCAGGTCCGGATTGACGTTGGCTTCGATCACGAACAGTTCCCCGGCATCGTTCATGCGGAAGTCGACGCGCGCGTAGCCCGACAGCCCGAGCGCCCGATAGGCGCGCTTCGCGATCGTCTGCGCCTCGCGTCGCTTGCCGTCCGGCAGGCGCCGCGCCGGGCCGGTCTTGATGCCGATGCTCTGCGCGTAATCGACGTC
>DRKG01000410.1 GCA_011051855.1 bacterium
CGACCGGGCAACTACTCCACTTCCTATTCCTCCGTCATCGTCGACCGGGGGCTGCAGATCGACTGCGACGCGAACGTGCTGTTGCCGTCGATCTTCGTGTCGACGCTGATCAGCACGGCACCGCTGACGATCAGCGGCGGACGGCTGGCGCGCGTGCACTTCTGGGCGAACGGCAACTACCACCTGCGCGGTCTGGTCGTCGACGAAACCGTCGCCGCGACCGGCGGCGGGCGGCTGCTCGTCGAGGATTGTCAGATCGGGCAGGCCGGCTACCTGGGCCCCGTCGGTCCGGCCGTGACGGTCGTCAACGGCGATTTGTTCGTCGACGCTTCGACAGTGATCGGCGGCGACGGCTCCGCGCCCAGCCCGTACTGGCACGAAGATCCCTTCCCCGGCATCTCCTTTTCCGGCGGGCAGCTCGGCGTCTGCGCCAGCGCGATCACCGGCGGCAACGGCTACTACTACGTTGCCGGAGGGCCGGCCGCGCCGGCCATCGACATCCAGTCGGGCTCCGGGCTGCTGTCGGGGGCGTCGGTCGTGACCGGCGGCACGTCGCCAATCAGCGGCGTCTCGATGCCGGTCACCGGCCCGGTGACGGCCACCGCCGACACGGTTTGGAACGGTGCCGGCGCGCCGACGACGACCGTGGCCGATCGCAGCCGGCTCAGCGCCCCGCTGTCGGTAGCCGTCGGCTCGTCCGCCGCGATCGCGGCGGTGCTGCAGCCGGGTCACGCCGCCGCACTCGCCGCCGACTTCGGGTGGTCGTCGACACCGCTCGCCGGTTCCCGGCTGCCGCTGCTGCTGCCACCGGCGAGCGCACAGATCGTCGGACTGCTGACCAGCACGGCGCCGAACCACACGCTGACCGTGCCGAATACGCCATCCCTGGCCGGGCAGCCGACCTACTGGCAGGCGCTGGTGATCGACGCGCAGTTCGACTTCGAACTGAGCAACCTGCGCTCGGTGTTCGTGCAGTGAACGGCAGAACGGGTCGCGCTCATGGCGCGCGAACCCGTGGTCCTCAGGCTCGCCCTTTGGTTCCCGTGAACGGGGCTTCGCCAACGACCCGACCAGCGAGTTCACCGAAGGGGAGTTGGAGCAGGTCTACGCGGTGCTGGCCCCTGAGACCCAGCACTTCCCGACGATGGCCCGCGATGCCGATCGGTCCGCCCGGCCGACGCTGAGACGGCCGGATTCCCCGTCCGCCGAGGTCACGACTCGGCGTGCAGCAGCCGGTCGCGCAGACGCTGCTCGACCGTGGGAGGCAGAAAGCTGCTGACATCGCCGCCGTTGCGCACGACTTCCCGGATCAGCGACGACGACACGTAGCTGTACTGCGCGCTCGGCATCACGAACACGGTCTCGATCGACGGTTCGAGGTGGCGGTTGGTCAGCGCCATCTGGTATTCCGACTCGAAGTCCGACACGGTGCGCACGCCGCGCAGGATCGCGGTGATGTTCTGCTGCCGGCAGAAATCGACCACCAATCCGCTGAACGTCACCACCGACAGCTTGTCGGAGTCGGGCAGAACCTCGCGCAGCATCTCGACCCGCT
Organism: bacterium; assembly: GCA_011051855.1. Classification (GTDB taxonomy): domain Bacteria; phylum Planctomycetota; class UBA1135; order UBA1135; family UBA2386. The sequence goes on from DRKG01000410.1 coordinate 1,556, forward strand.
CTTCGGTGGTGAAGGTCGGCCGCTTCTGGCTGTTGATCGCCACGGCGACGGTCAGGTGCGCGAACAACGGAAGCGCGCGCTCGACCAGGTCGAGGTGACCGCGCGTGACCGGATCGAAACTGCCGGGGTAGAGGGCGGAGACCATTGCTTTCACTGTAACCGTTGGCGCTCACGGAACACCTGAAGGTGTGGTTCCCTTCCGCTACCGCGCGCTCACCTGGGCCGTGCTTTGGACGGTGCCCGCAGCACTGCTGACGCGCGCATCGCTGCCGGCGGCGGCGGCGTGGGCGGCGCTCGGGGTGCTGTTCGCAACGACGACCCGCTGGCCGGGTCGGCGCGGCGGCCTGTGCGCGTTGCCGGTGGTGCTCGCTGGCATCACGCCGCGAGAACTCCCTCCCCCACCGCTGCGGGCCGGCCCGGTGCACGTGCGCGGGCAGGTCGGAGACGTCGTGCGCGCCCCGCTCGACGACCGCAGCTACGTCTACCTCACGGCCGGGCCGCGGCTGACGTTCCCCGGCGACGTCGACTGCGTGCCGGGCGACCGGATCGAACTGCTCGCGCGCCGCGGCCCGCCGGCGATTCCCGGCCTCGCTCCGACGCTCACCGGGATACCGGCGACGATGCGGGTGCGGGCCGGGCCGTGGTCGTGGCGGCGGCTGTGCGGCCGGCTGCGGCGCGCGCTCGAACGGCAACTGCTGCGCTTGGTCCCCGGCGAATCCGGGGCGCTGCTGGCCACGCTGGTGCTCGGGCGCGGCACGCGGGCCGACCGCGACCTCGCCGAAGCCCACCGCGCCACCGGACTCAGCCACCTGCTGGCGGTCAGCGGCGCCCACGCGGCGATGCTGGCGTTCCTGCTCGGACTGTCCGGGCGCGGCCGGCAACTCGGTGCCAGTCGGTTGCGCAGTTCCGCCGTGCTGGCGCTGTTGGTGCTCTACGGCGGCACCGCCGGCGCGGAACCGCCGGTGCTGCGCGCAGTGGTGGCCTTCGCGCTGGCCACGCTCGCCGCCCGCACGGGCAGGTCCTTCGGCACCGCGACCGGCCTGCTGGCGCCTGCCGTGCTGACGTGCCTGGTCGAACCCGCGGCGTTCGCCGGCCCCAGCTTCCTGCTCAGCTATGCAGCCGTCACCGGACTGGCGCTGGCGATGCCGAAGCGGCCGGCCGACGGCGCGCTCGGGCTGCTCGCCCTCGCCCTGTCGACGTCGTTCTGGGCCACGCTGATGACGGCGCCGCTGACGCTCGGGTTCTTCGACCAACTGGCGCCGCTGACGATCGTGCTGACTCCGCTGCTCGCACCGCTGGTCGCGGTGATGCTGCTGCTCGGCCTGGTGACCGCAGCGCTCGGCACGTTCGCCACCGTGCCGGCACTGCTGCTCGCGTGGCCACTCTCCGGGCTGGCGGACTGCTACGCGTGGCTCGTCCTGCAGGCGGACACCCTGCCCGGCACGCCGGTCCCGGCGTGGTTCCGACCACCGCTGTGGGCGCTGGCGCTGGTCGCCGCCGCCGGAGTCGCCGCGGTCCTCGCCCGCCCGCGCCGGCGGACCGTCGCGTGCGCCGTCGCCGCCCTGGCCTCGCTGTGGTTCGTGCCTCTCGGACCCGCACCCGCGCCGGGGTTCGCACTGCTGGCCGTCGGCCACGGCCAGGCGGCACTGGTGCACACCGCCGCTGGCGCCCAGGTGGCGATCGACTGCGGCAGCCTGCAAGGAGGCTTCCTGGCGGCGCGAGCCCTCGACGAAGCTCTCGACCGGCGCACCCTGGACCTCTTGGTCGTCACCCACGGCGATCGGGACCACACCAACGGCATCGTCCTGTTGCTGTCGCGCCTGCGGATCCGGCGGGCCTTGTTGCCGGCTCGCCTCGCCGACGGCGAGCTGGCAAAGCGGCTCTGCGCCGAGGGGGTCGACGTGGTAGCGATCGCCGACGGCGCGGTCGTCGAGCCCCTGCCGGGCATCTCGGTGCTGGCACCGCTGGTGCCACCAGCGAGTTCGAGTAACGACCGGAGCTTGTGGGTTCGCGCCCGCGTCGGCGATGCGCGGCTGCTGCTGACCGGCGACGCGCAGGAAGCGGGCACCGACGCCGTGTTGAAGACCCGGTTCGCCGACGACTGCGAGTTCCTGGTGCTGCCCCATCACGGCCGCCCGCACGCCGACGCCGAGCGGCTCCTGCAGCGTTGCCGACCGCGCGTCTGCCTGGCTTCGGCCGCCACCGTCGACGGCGCCACCGCGCTGGGAGCGCTCGTGCGTCGGGTTGGCGCGGAACTCTGGGTTACCGGGCTGCACGGCAGCCTGCGCGTCCCGGCCGACACCCTGGCGGTGGCCGTCAGCGGTCCCGGAACTGCGGCACGCGCGAGCGGTCGACCGAGAACTCCACCGCCGGATCGTGGTAGACCGAGGTGACGCCGTGCATGTTGCCGCGACGGTAGAACTGCCGCTTGGTGCGCGGTGGGTCGACCAGATCGAGCCGGACGAGTTCGACCAGCGCGCGACCCTGGGCGTCGAGATAGCCCCAGTTCGAGGCCATCGCACCCTCCGCGCAGTCGCCGAGCCGCAACAGCCCGTTGGCGGCCATCAGCGCATCCCCGGAGATCCGATTGTCGCCGAGGTGCGCCACCAGTTCCCAGGCAATGCGCCCGGCGTGTTCGCGGCATCCGGCCTGCGCCAGAAGCCACGCGCAGAGAAAACGCTGCTGTTCGTCGGGGGCGGTCAGCCGGCGCGCAAGCAGGTCCTCTGCCGCCACAGCATGACGGGCGAGAAAGCGCACCGACGCGGGCGTCAGATCCCCGATCCAGGTGGCCCTCGCCTCGTACTCGACCGGCCCGATGTCGCTCTGCAACTGCTCGACCAACACCGCCAGCAGCGCGCGAGACGGCGGGCGCTCGTGCTGCTCGCAGCGCCTGCGCAGCACGCCGGCGGCGAAATGGCGTTGCTGATCGTCGTACGAACGCAACGCCCGTTCGAGCTCCGGGACGTCGCCGGCGGGAAGGGCAAGCAGCCCGCGCATGGCATCGAGCGCATTCCCCGGGACGTCGTCATCGCGCAAGTCCTCGACCCAGCCGGCGATGCGCGGGTCGCGAACGATCGCGGGCCC
>DRKG01000411.1 GCA_011051855.1 bacterium
GAAGCGGCGCGCGCCGCGTGCAGCGAGTGCCACAGCGAAGGCGACCGCGCGCTGCGCCTGCGCCCGATCGCGCCGACAGCGACGGCCGCGACCACCAAGCGCTCCGTGCCCGACTTCCCCCACGGCGTGCACGTGCAGAGCCCCACCTTCGGCAAGAACGGCAAGCTCGTCCAAGGATGCTTCGCCTGCCACGAGTTCAGTCCTCCGGCCGCCGGCCAACCGTTCTCGCAGGTGCCGCTGACGCTGCCGCGCGCGGCCGAGTGCGTCAGTTGCCATCGCGGTCACGACCACGTCGGCGGCGGCGACTGCCAGCAGTGCCACCCCAAGGTCGACGGCGAGAGCAACGCGTTCCTGGCCCAAGCGCGCCAGCGCACGCCCGCGTGGCCGACCCGCGCATGGCCCGCCCCCAACGGCTTCAGCCACCTGTCGGTCGGCCACAAGGACGAGGACTGCACCGCCTGCCACCAGGACACGGGCCTCGAAACCGCCAGCTCACTGACCGCCGTGCGCGCGCCCGACGAGAGCGCCAAGGTGTGCCGCGAGTGCCATCTGCAGAAGCAGTTCCATTGGCGGTGAGTACCGAACCCGGTACAAACAACAACCCGACCGGCAATATGGCCCGGGCCTACTTCCCGGTCAGGTTGTTGTTTGTACCTGGTTCGGTACTGCCGAAGCGGGTGCGCACTTCGCGCGATTCGGGGTCGAAGCCCCAGCCGCTGCGCAGTCGGCCGTTGTCGCGCCAGTGGCAGGTGATGCACTTCTGCCGGTCGTTGCCGAACTTCGCCAGCAGGTCCTGCTTGGATAGGCCTTCGCCGTCGTGGAACTTGCCGAGGCGCCGGACCTGGGTGAAGTCCTGCTCGGCGGCGAGGATCGCCTGCACGCGGTCATCGACCACGTTCGCCTGGTGGCAGGTCGAACACCGTGAGCCGAACGGGTGCACCTGCGCGGTCGTGAAGCCGGCGAACCCGGGCGCTTCGTAGCCGCGCCGCGGGTCGCCGGGCGCTTCGCTGCCCCGGATCGCGGGCACGCGCACCGACGGATCCTCGACGTCCCCGTGGCACCGGCGGCAGCTCTCGACGTGCTCGCCGAACAGGTGCTCGGTGCGCGGGTCGTCGGCGGCAGTATCCGCGACGTGGTCATGGCAGGCCGAGCAATCGAGCGCTTCGGCCCGGGTCGCGACGTCTTCGTCGCCCGGTTCGTGACAGGTCGCGCACGACGCCTTGGCGACGTGCGGGCCGTGCGGGAACGCAACCACGCGGCGCGCGACCGGCCCTTCGTCCGCGGCGACCTGCTCGCGCACGTCCCCGCCGAGGTGGCAGGTGCGGCACGCCCCGAGATCGTAGGTGCGGCCATCGACGGCGAGCTCCGGCGACGAACCGCTGGTCGCCGCGGTCGCGTGGCAGGTCGTGCACGCCGACGCCGGCAGGGTTTCGCCGGCGGCGACCTTCGGCAGGTGGGTCGCGTGCCGAAAGCGCTTCTCGATCAGGCGCGACGGCAGCGCCGGCACCACCGCGCGATGGCACCGACGGCAATCGCGCTGCACTTCGTCCGCTCCGCCGACCGTCGAGATGAACGGGTGGGTCTGGCCACGGAACACGAACGTGCGCGCCGTCCAGCGCCGCACCTCGACTTCGGGCCGCGTGCGCGCCATGTCGGCCGCGCCGAATACGTGGCAGTTGGTGCAGCCGACACCGTCCGTCCCCCACCCGCCACCGCCACCGGCGGCTGCGACCGTGGAGCCGTGCAGCGGCGCATGGTCCGGGCCGCCGAGCGCTTCGCCGGTGGTCCAGCCGGGAACGTCGTGGCACTCGCGACAGTCGACATACCGGTGCTTGCTGCTACCGGCGGCGAACGGGAAGTCCCGGCCGGCGAAGCCCGCGCGCTCGGGACGGTAGACGTGGCAGTGCCCGCAACCCTGCTCGGCGATGCGCTCGTAGGCCTGTTCGGTGCAGACGCCCGGCTGGCGCGCCTCGGGATAGTGGTCGGAGTGCGCAAACGCGCCCAGCGCAAACGACTCGCGGCGCACCTTCGCCACCGGCGCAAACTCCGCCGCCCGACCGCCGTCGGCCTGGTGGCATTCGCCGCACGCCTGCGCCGCATCCTGGCCGACCGCGATCACCCCGGCACCCGAGCGTTCCGTTCCCTGATGGCAGGTCGCACACTCGACCGCGCCGTGGTCACCGTGCGAGAAGCCCCCGCCCGGCTGCAGCAGCGCGTTGACGCCCTCGCCCTCCCGTTCGCCGACGAACACCCGATCGAGCCTTGCGGCATAGGCGTCGAGTTGCTCCGCGGTCGGAATCGTGAACGCGCGCTCGAGCCCACACGCCCGCGCGATCGCGTTGCCGGCCTCGGTGTCCTCGCACGCCGGCCGGAACCATCGCAACTCGCCGACGATCGCGCGCGCCTGTGCCTTCTCGTGGCAACGCGCACACTGCCCGGGCCCCGTGCGCAGCGTGATGTTCGTCGGCGTGCGCCGCGCGCCGTCGCTGTCGTGGCACTGGCGGCACTCGAGCATGCCGTGCGTGTGGTGGCGAAACGCCGGCCGCGTGCGCGACGCGAAGCCGTCGAGCCGTTGCGGCGAGTCCGCCGAGAACGCGAGCGCGCCGGTGCCGAAGTGGCACTTCTCGCAGTGCTCCCGCGGACTCGATACCAGGTGCTCGGCATCGAACCGGTGGCAGCCGCGACAGTCGCGAAAGGTCTCTTCGCCCGGCCGCAGCCGGCCCCAGCGGTCGAGCACGTGGTCCCTGTGCTGGAAGACCCCGAA
>DRKG01000412.1 GCA_011051855.1 bacterium
ACGGCCAGCAGCCCGCGGGCCAGCGCGGCGTGGTCGGCGAGCAGCCCCGGGACCCGCCGCGAGCCGCCGAGGTAGCTGTGCCAGACGCGCCCGTCGACGACCAGCTCCCGGCACAGGAAACCCGCCGCCCGCTGCGCCGCGGCGAGCCAGCGCGGCTCCCCAATCGCCCGGTAACCATCGCACAGCGCCACCAGCGTCAGACCGTTCCAGTCGGCCAGCACCTTGCGGTCGGTGGCCGGCGGCACACGCTCGGCCCGGGCGCGGAAGAGCCGTTCGCGGGCGGCGGCGAACGCGTCGTCTTCCGGTGCTTCCTTCGCCAGCGACAGCACGTTGGCGCCGCCGAAGTTGCCGGCGTCACTGACGCCGAACACCTCACACGTTCTGGCGGACGCGGGGCCGAGCAGCTCGTCGATCTCGCCCTTCCGCCAGACGAAGAACTTGCCTTCGACGCCTTCGCTCTGCGCATCCTGGCTGGCGAAAAAACCACCGTGCCCGCCCTGCATCTCGCGCAGCAGATAGTCGAGCGTGGTGCGCACGACCTGCGCGAACCGCTCGTCGCCCGAGCGCACGAACGCTTCGGCGTAGCACGATGCGAGCAGCGCGTTGTCGTAGAGCATCTTCTCGAAGTGCGGCACCAGCCAGCGGCGATCGGTGCTGTAGCGGTGGAAGCCGCCACCGAGCTGGTCGTGCATGCCCCCGCGGCGCATCGCGTGCAGGGTCGCGAAGACGAGTTCGTGCGCGTCCGCGTCGTCCAGTCGTAGCAATGCCTGCAGCTCGGTCGCGCCGGGAAACTTCGGCGCGTAACCCGGCGGCGCGGCGAAGCCCTTGTAGACCGGGTCGAACCGCGCCCGCGCGGCGGGAAGCACTCCGGCCAAGAGCTCGGCCGTCGGCTCGCCCGGTTGCACCTCCGCCTCGAACGCCCGGCGCAGGTGGGCGCCGATCTCGCCGGCCCCCTTGCGAACCTCCTCGCGGCGCTCACGCCACGCGTCGATCATGCCCTGGCAGACGCGGCGGAATGCCGGCCGGCCGCCCGGCCGGTCCACCGGCGGAAAGTAGGTGCCGCCGTAGAACGGTTCGCCTTCGGGGGTCAACCACACCGACAACGGCCAACCGCCGGATACCCCCATCACTTGCACCGCGCCCATGTAGATCTCGTCGATGTCGGGACGTTCCTCGCGGTCGACCTTGATGCAGACGAAGTTTTCGTTCAGCAACTTGGCGATCTCGGGATCGGAGAAGCTCTCCTCGGCCATTACGTGGCACCAGTGGCACGCCGAGTAGCCGATGCTGAGGAAGATCGGGCGGTCGAGCTGCTTCGCCCGCGCGAGCGCCTCTTTCCCCCATGGATACCAGTCGACGGGGTTGAAGCGGTGCTGCCGCAGGTAGGGCGAGGTTTCGCCGGCGAGGTGGTTCTCACGCCGGGCGCCCTGGCCCGGCAGCGCGCACATCATCGCAGCGGCCAGGATCCCGCCCCGAACCAACGAACCCACCTCACCGTGCTCTGACAGCATCGCTCCATCGTCGCGTATGCCGCCCGAACGCGCGAGCCCTTCCCCGAGCCCTGCGATCGGGTAGCCTTCCCACATGCGCCCGATTCCGCCTCTGACCCTGTGCCTGCTGCTCGCCGCGTGCGGTGGCGGTGGCGGCGGCAACAGTGCCCCTTCCGCCGGGTCGTCGCCTTCGTTCGAGGTCGCCCCCGCGACGATCGCCGCCGGCAGCGACGAAACCGAGCTGGCGTTCGCGGTCGGTTCCGGCTTCGCTGCAACGCCGGTGCTCCTCGAGGCGCACTTCCACCTCCCGCCGCAACTGCGGGTGCCGGTGCAGGACCCGCTGGTGGCATCCTCGTCGTTGGTCACCTTGGACGGCGAGGCGCGCGCCGACGGGTTCCTGGTGGTCTGCGGCGACGCGGTCAACCCGGAGCCGAGTCCGCTGCCGATCGGCGAACTGTTCCGCCTCCGGGTGCAAGCCGGGCAACCTCGCCAGCCTGGCACCTACGCGATCACCGTGGACGGCCTGCGCGCCAGCACCGCAAACGGCGATCCCGTGCCGCTCGGCAGCGACAGCTTCACCGTCAACGTGACCGTCGAATAGCTTCGCTGAGCCCTTCCAGGCTCGCGCCCTGCACCCGCTTCACGGCTTCCTGGACGTGGCCGAACCAACCACTCCAGCGCGCGATCCAACTGCCGAGTTCGCCGTGTTCGGACCAGCTCACCCGGCATCCATCCGGGTCGGCCCGCCACGTGATCGAGCCGGAGGTCTGGCCACCGTTCGGGTTCTCGCCGGGGCCGAAGCGGTAGGCAAAGCGATAGTCGACCGCTCCCTCCGCGATGCGCGTCAGTTCGAGCGTGCCCGTGCCCATCGGTCCGCGCCACGTCTGCCGCTGGCCCACGGCGCCGGCCTCGCCTTCGATCTCGTGCGTGGTCGGCTTGCCGAGTTCGAGCTGCAAGGCCGACCACTCCGGCCACTGGCGGAGATCCCGGACCAGGCGTGCCACCTCGGCGGGCCGTGCTTCGATCACCCGCGTCGTCGAGACGTCCCAATGGTCGGCGAGGATCGCGCCGACGGCGAAGTAGACGACGACCACCGCAGCGAGGGTGAAGACCGTGGTGCGCAGCACGAAGCGGGCGTTCGACATGGGGAACGCAAGGCTAACCCGATCTATGCACGAACCGGCACCCCCGGCACGCGCAATCCACGTCCATGCGGCGTCAGGCGGCCGCCTACGGCGTCCGTTCGCTCCGCGAACTCCTTGGCAGAATGCTCAGCGGGGCCAGCGCCCCGCCCGCGCTTCTGCAGTCGCCTTCCTTGCCTGGGCGCGGATTGCGCGCACCGGAGGCACTGCTTCGTGCATAGATCGGGCTAACGTCCGATCAGCAGCGGAGTGAAGTAACGGTAGTAGACTTCGAGGCTGAGCACGCACATCGCGGTCGTGTAGCTGCGGTCGCGGCGATCGTCGCCGGCCTCTTCGGCGTAGACGTCGATCGGCGGAAACGAGCCGTCGGGCGCTTGCGCCGCCGGGAGCACGGTCGACAACCGTTCGTTCCAGCGCCGCCAGACGTCTCCGCCCGTCAGGAAGCAGCACAACGAACCGTAGTACCAGAAGTAGACGTTGCCCTGGCCGCGCAATACGAAGTCGTCGTCGCGATACCGCCGGTAGGCGCGCGGCCGCCGGGCGACGGTGTAGGCCGCCGCGCGCGCGACCATCTCGTCGTCGGCCTCGGCGCCGAGCAACATCAGGCAGAAGCCACCGGCCGGCGTGCTCGCCGGCAACGTGGGCCAGCCGGAACGCAAACGACTCGGCTTGTGGTTGTAGCGGAACCAGCCGTTCGGCCGGTCGAACGACAGTTCCAGGTAGCGCCGCGCCGCCGGCAATGCATCTTCCGGCAGCTCGATGCCCGACAGGCGCGCCGACTCGAGCGCCATGATCATCCACGACGACACCGACACGCGCGCGTAGCTGTCCTCGGCGCGAAGTCCGGGCGAGAAGTAGCCCCAACCACCCCGATTGCGCGCGTCGCGCCGCGGCCCCTGGTTGGCGAGGATCCAGGTCAGCCCGTCTTCGAGCGGGCGCAGCAGCGCCCGGTCTCGGGTGAGGCCATAGCACTCGGCGATCGCGTAGGTGGCGATGCCGTGGCCGTAGCACGAACTGCGCCCGAACGCGCCGGTGTCCTCGTCCTGCAACGCGAGCAGGTGGGCGATGGCACGCTGCACGACCTCGCTGTACTCGGTCCCCGAAGCCGGGGTGTGGCCGGCCCCGAGGAACGCGAGCACGCACAGCGCGGTCTTGCCGACGTAGACGAACCCGTACTTGCCATCGAACTCGCGGCGGTTGCCCCACGAGCCGTCGCGGTTCTGGATGCGCGCGAGGTAGCGCAGGCCGTCGCGCACCGCGCGCTCGGTTTCGTCGGTGCCTCCAAAGCGCTCGAGAGCCCTGGCTTTGGCCGGTCCGAACCGGTTGCTGTAGGCGGTCCGGGCAACCGTCGGTTGGCTTGCCGGCGGAAGCGTGTACGAGGAGCGGGCAGGTCGGGGCACGTGCGTCGGCGGCGGCGCGACCGCGAAGCGCTCGCCAAGGGCACCCGCTGCCGAATGCGCACGGCGCCGCGGCGGGAACGGTGCCTCGGATTGCGGCCGGCGCGGCAGACGTACGTCGGCG
>DRKG01000413.1 GCA_011051855.1 bacterium
CCGGATAGACCTCGACCAGATCGCGCAGCACCTGCACCGCACCGCGGTAACGCCCGGCATGCATCAATCGGTCGGCGAGCATGCTCATCGCCCGGCCAGCGGGCAACGTGATGAAGTAGCGGTTCGCAACCTGTTCCAGGGCGGCCGTCGAGCCGTCGGCCAGCGCCGCGGCGAGCATCTCCTCGGCGGCGAACTCATACTCCGTGCGGTAGATCTCGATGCCGACCTCGGGCATCTGCGACAGCAGCTCGTGGCACAGCCGCCGCACCGGCCGGTAGAGCCGCCCGTCGTGGCTGAACACCGAATTGCGCGCATCGAGTTCGCCGACGGAAGCCGACTCGCCCCGGCGGTCCTTCGCCTTCGGCGGCTGGTCTGGTGCGGGCGGGTCGACCTGCTCCCCGTCGGGCCGCACGGCCACGACCTCGATCGTGCGGCCGTCGATCACGTCCTGCAGGACTTCGACCGCCGCGGCGAAGTCGGCGCGCTGCAGAAACCCCTGGGCCCGACGTAAATACCTGTCGAGATTGGGGTTCTCGAACATTTCAACGCGGACACCGGGGTCGTCGCCCGAATCCGTCGGCGCCGCCCCTAGCGGCACGGCGACCCGCCCCAGGACGGTCTGCTGCTGCGCCGGCAGGGCGGCACAAAGCGCGGCACATGCGAGCATGCGCGACACGTGTAGCGATGGCAGCAGCGACACTTGCTTTCGTTCCTTGGTGGTGCCCGGCCACGCGGCCGGTTCGGACGCAACCAACGGTAGCGGCGCGAAGGGGTTCTGCGCGACTCTACGGGCTCGGTTGACGGACGGCGAGGCCCCCCGACCCATTCCCGCCGCCAGAACTCCGCTGGTCGGGAATCTGACCCGTCGCCGTTCGTCGGGGCCAACCCGGCGCGACCGAACACCGACAACGAACCCCCACGGTGCGCGCGCTGTTGTCTACACTCCGCCTCGAATGACCCCTTCCCGCATCCTGCTCTGCCTCCCGTTCGTCGCCCTCGCCGTGGCCCCCGCCCAGGACTGGACCGACGCGCAACTGGTCGAGGCCTGCCGCGGCTTCCAGTCGATGTCGCTGACGGCCCGAATGGAACAGGTCGGCAAGCTGGTTGCGGCCCAGGAGCAGGCGTATGCGGCGATCGTCGCGCGCGTCCACGGCGATCACCGCGAATACCGCATCAAGATCGATCGCCTGTTGTCCGAGCTGTGCGACCCCAACTGGCAGGTCCGCGAAAACGCCGAACGCACCCTGATCGAGATCGGCGGCCGCGCGATGCCGGTGATCCAGCAGAAGCGCGATGACTACGAGATCCTCGAACAACACATCCGCTGCAGTCGCATCATCGACGCACTGACGGCGAAGGGCACCGAAGAGGAGGAGCGCGAACGCAACCTGTTGCAGGGCTTGGTGCGCACTTCGCTCTACCTCGAACCACGCCCGACCCTGCTGCGCGCGCTGCGCAGCGCGCTCGGGCATACGGATGCTTCGATCGCCGGCGGCGCGATCCGCTCCCTCGGGCGCCACGGCACCGATGCCGAGGCCGACGCGGTCGCCAACATGGTCACGTTCAAGTCCGGGCTGCACCGGCCGATCGCGATCAGCGCGCTCGGGCGCATGCGTTCGGCGAAGGCGCTCGCGCACTGCCGCGGTCTGCTGCTCGGCGGAATCACCGACGGCCCGCTCGCAGGCGTCGAGATCGACCGCACCGAGTGCCTGCGATTGGTGCGCCCCCTGCGCGCCCGCGATGACGACGGCGCCAAAGAGTTGCTCAACGACCTGCAGCGCCACGCGGATCCGGTCGTGCGACGAGCTGCGGCGCAAGAACTGCCCACCGCCGGCGACGGCACCGAAGTCACGCTGACCCTGCCCGATCGCGCCCAGGTCGTCGGCAAGCTGCAAGGCATGCTCGGCGATTCGTTCCTGGTCGCCGGCGCATTCCATGGCGTTCCTGTGGCCGAACTGTCGTTCCAGGACTGTGCGACACTCGACTTTCCGAACCACCCGGCGGTGCCGAGCGAGGACACGACGGTGTTCCTCAATCAGGGCAGCCGCATCCGAGGCAAAGTGGTGGCGATCGACCCCGAGTCGGTCAAGGTGCAGTCATCGCTGTTCGGCGAACTGACGCTATCGCGCAAGGACATCCAAGGCATCGCGTTCGATCCCGAACTCGACCGCCTGGTCGGCGCCTCGGTCGAGCACGACCGCGTGCGTTTGCGCGACGCCAAGTTCGTCGATGGCACGATCACCAGTCTGAGCGCCGGCAAGGTGACCGTCGCCAGCAAGGACGGCGGCAGCCGGCATGTCGCGCTCACCGACATCGGCGGCATCCTGTTCACGCGACCGCGTGTCACCGAACCCGATCCGGCCAGCTACGTGCGGCTCGATCTGACCACCGGCGAGCGCCTGATCGGTTACGTCGCCGCCTGCAACGCCGACCACGTCGCGGTCAGTGTGCCGATCGCCGGTGCGGCCACCTTGCCGTGGACGCGCGTGCGGCACGTCGAACTCGGCGTCGGCGGCGGTGCGATGTGGGGTTTCACGCTGATCGCCGACTACAGCGACAACCGCGTCGTCGAAGTCGACGACCAAGGCCGTGAGGTGTTCTCCCTCGAGGAGATCTTCGGCGCGTGGGACGCGGAGTGCCTCGACAGCGGCAACCTGCTGATTACCGAGTTCTCGGTCAGCCGCGTGCAGGAGGTCAACCGCAAGGGGGAGACCGTATGGCAGTTCGAGGAACTGAAGAACCCCTATGACGCCGACCGTCTGCCGAACGGCAACACGTTGATCGCCGATACCTTCGCGAGCCGCGTAATCGAAGTCGATCACGACGGCAACGTCGTCTGGAGCTATTCGAAAGACATCCGGCCGTTCGACTGCGACCGTCTACCGAACGGCAACACGTTGATCGCCGACGTCCTGAAGGACCGCGTGATCGAGGTCAGCCCCGCCGGCGAAATCGTTTGGGAAGCCAAAGACTTGCCGAACTGCCATGACGCCGACCGCCTGCCGAACGGCAATACGTTGATCACCTTGCGCAACCGGGGCGCCGTGATGGAGATCGACCGCGACGGCAAGGTCGTGTTCGAGCTACCCAACCTGAGCTCGCCGAGCGATGCCGACCGCCTGCCGAACGGCAACACCATCGTCGCCGAGAACACCCAGGTGCGCGAGTTCGACCGGCACGGCAACGAGGTCTGGCGGCGGGGGATGACCTGGGCGGTCGAGGTCAATCGCTACTGATCGACGAACACCGGCCGCAACGACGGCGGCACGCCCAGGCGGCGCACGATAGCGGCCAGGCGGGCCATTCGCTCCGGGTCGTCGGCCGCGGCGGCTTCGCAGTAATCGCGGATCGTGTGCTGCACGGTCGTGGGATTCGGTAACACCGCGATCGCGAGCGACGTGTACGGCCGCGCCGCGGCGGGGCCCTGCGCGAGCAGCTGGCGTTCGGCGCGCGCCCAGATGACCGGCTCCAGAGCACGTTCGACGGTGGACCAGTCCCGCGCGTCAGGCGCCAGCTCGAGGCCGACCGCGAGCTCCTCGCCGATGCGCTCGAACGTCGCCTGCCAGCGTGCCGGCGGTTCCCCGAGTTCGTCGAGCAGCTCCCGCGTAGCGACGAAGTCCCCGGTATAGAAGCGCACCAGCACCCGCTCGTAACGCCACTGCAAGCTCCAGAACCACGTCGCCAACGCCGTGACACCCAACAGCAACACCGCGAATCCGATGCGCAACCGACGACTCTGGCCATCGAATCGGCGCCGGAATGCCTCATCGTCCTGGTAGCGTTGCATCACCGCCAGGCGGGACCGTTCGTCGGGGTGCAGGCTGAAGACACGGCTGCGCAGCGAACGCGCCGGCACCCCGCCGAGCTGGCCGACCTTGCGCAGCGCATCACTGCAGGGGCCAGCACCGAAGTGGCGCACCGACTCGACGTCGGCCTCGTACTCGAACCGGCGCGACAACGAGCGCACGCCGAACCACACCGTCGACACGATCCCGACCACCAGCGCGGCTTGCAGG
>DRKG01000414.1 GCA_011051855.1 bacterium
GACGCTACGATCCCGACTGTCCTTCGCCGCTGCCGTGCGACCAGGAGTAGAGCCGTGCGCCATCTGTTCATCCTCGACCCGCTGGACCGCCTGCACCCCGACACCGACTCGTCGATCGCGTTCATGCGCGAGGCGTGGCGGCGCGGCCACGACGTTTCGACCTGCGGAATCGGGGACCTCGGCCTGCGCGGCGATACACCGTTCGCCCGCACCGCGCGGACCGCGGCAGGCGAAGGCGGGCGGTGGTGCGAGACGGCGCCGGCCAGGCAAGAGCACCTGGATGCGTTCGACGCGGTCTGGATGCGCAAGGACCCGCCGTTCGACTCGGCGTACTTGTTCGCGACGCTGCTGCTGTCGCGCGCAGAACGTCCGGTGATGGTCAACGACCCGCGCACGCTGCGCGACGAAAACGAAAAGTTGTTCGCGCTCGAGTTCGCCGACTTGTGCCCGACCACGCTGGTCAGCCGCAGCATCGAGCAACTGCTGCGATTCCGCGCCGAGCTGGGCGGCGAGATGATCGTCAAGCCGCTCGACGGCGCCGGCGGCGACGGCATCTTCCACATCACCCGCGACGACCGGAACACCCGCTCGATCCTCGAGACCGGCACCGCGCACGGCACGCGCCTGCTGATGGCGCAGGAGTACGTGCCGGCCGTGCGCCGGGGCGACAAGCGCATCCTCTTGGTCGACGGCGATCCCCGGGGAGCCCTGCTGCGCGTTCCCGCCGAATACGAGGCCCGCGCCAACCTGCACGTCGGCGGCCGCGCCGAACTCGCGACGCTGACCGCGCGCGACCGCTTGATCTGCTCGCGCCTCGGGCCGGTGCTGCGCGAACGGGGCGTGATCCTGGCCGGCATCGACGTGCTCGGCGACTACCTGACCGAGATCAACATCACCAGCCCAACGGGCTTCCGCGAGATCGAGCGCCTCGGCGGCGGTGCAATCGAGCGCGACCTGCTGGACGCCGTCGAAGCGCACTGCCGCGCGCGCGGGATCGGCGAAGCGTGATCGTCGAACGCATCTGGGTCGGCAACCGGTTGCGCAACTACAACTACCTGGTTGCCTGCGGCGAAACCGGCGAGGCGCTGGCGATCGACCCGCTCGACCACCAGCGCTGCTGTGCGGTCGCCGCGGCGCGCGGCTTCGAGATCACGCAGGTGCTCAACACCCACGAGCACGGCGACCATACCGGCGGCAACCGCGGCCTGATCGCCGCGACCCAAGCGGTGCTGATCGCGCACGCGCGCGCCGACATCGACGGCGTCGACCGCGGCGTGCGCGCCGGCGACGTGATCCGCGTCGGCCGCACCATCGAGTTCGAGTGCCTCGACACCCCAGGGCACACGATGAGCCACGTCTGCTTACTCGCGCACGCCCCGACGCCGGCGCTGTTCTCGGGCGACACGCTGTTCCACGCCGGTGCCGGCAACTGCTACCACGGCGGCGATCCGGAGGCGCTCTACCAGACGTTCGCGCAGCAGCTCAGCCGCATCGACGACGACGCCCGGCTGTATCCGGGCCACGACTACCTCGAGACCAACCTGCGCTTCACGCTCGACCGCGAGCCGCAGAACGCGGCCGCCGCGTCACTGCTGGCGGAGATCGCCGACCGACAGGGGCCCGATGCGCCGGTGACCACGCTCGGCCAGGAGAAGGCGGTCAACACGTTCTTCCGGCTGCAGGAACGCGCGGTGGTCGACGGGCTGCGCGAAGTCTTCCCGGACCTGCCGGAAAGCCTCGACGCCAAGGAAGTGTTCCTGCGGCTCCGCCAACTCCGGAACCGCTGGTAGCGGTGACGCGCCTTGCGCCGCACCGCCCTGCGGCCTAGCTTGCCCGGCCGCCATGCCGATGCACCGCGAAGAAATCGAGACGCTGCTGCGCGAGGCGTTCCCGCACGCGGAGATCCGCGTCGAGGGCGACGACGGCATGCACATGTCCGCGACGGTCGTGGACGAAAGCTTCCGCGGCATGAACCGCGTGCAGCAGCAGCGCGCCGTCTACAAGGCCCTCAAGGGCAAGATGGATGGCCCCGACGGCGAGCTGCACGCGCTCGCGTTGACCACGCGGGCCCCCGACTGAACGAGCACCCGACCAGCCATGAGCGACATCCACAACCAGATCAAGCAGACCGTCGAGAACCACGACGTCGTGCTCTTCATGAAGGGCACCCAGTTGATGCCGCAGTGTGGCTTCTCCAGCCGCGTGGCGGGCATCCTCGGTGCCCTCGGCGTCCAGTACAAGGACGTGAACGTGCTCGCCGACGAGGCGATCCGCCAGGGCATCAAGGATTACTCCGACTGGCCCACGATCCCGCAGCTCTACGTCAAGGGTGAGTTCGTCGGCGGTTGCGACATCGTCACCGAGATGACGTTGTCCGGCGAGCTCGACACGCTGCTCGAAAAGCACGGCATCGCCTTCGACAAGGCCAAAGCCGAGCAGATCCGCGCGCAGAACGGCTGAGCGCGGGCGGCGGAGGAGGCGGGGAGGGAGGCAGCTTCCTCCTGGAGCCTCGTGACTCCTATCCGGGCGTCCACTCTCCCGGGGGAAGATCAGAGCCATGACCGAAGACTGGATCCAGCGTTGGCGCGAAGGGCGGATCGGGTTCCATCAACCCGAGGGGCATCCGGCGCTGGCACGCCATTGGCGGGCGGAGGGCTCCCGGGTGCTGGTGCCGCTGTGCGGCAAGTCGGTCGACCTGTGGTGGCTCGCCGAGCGCGGCCACCAGGTGGTCGGCGTCGAGCTGGCCGAGCAGGCCGTGTGCGCGTTCTTCGCGGAGCGCGGCGTCGAACCGAGCCGGTGCGGTGGATCGCCGCCGGTGTTCCGGATCGAGCGGCCGCCGATCGACCTGCACTGCGGAGACTACTTCGACCTCGACGTGCCATTGTGCGACGCCCTCTACGACCGGGCGGCTCTGGTGGCGCTGCCGCCCGATCTGCGGCCACGCTACGCCGCGCACACGGACAAGCTGCTGCGGCCGGGGGCCGATCGGCTGCTGATCACGCTCGAATACGAACAGGCGACGGTCGCGGGGCCGCCCTACTCGGTGCCGGCAGACGAGGTGCTCGGCTACTGGCCCGAACTCGAACGCATCGCGGAGCACGAGGCCATCGACGATGCCCCGCCGAAGTTCCGCGCAAACGGGCTCACGTCGCTGACCGAAGTCGTGTGGCGATCGCCGTGAGCCAGAGGCTTCACGCGTCGCGCATTTCCCGCCGGGCTTCCTTCTCCTTCAACACGTGCCGCTTGTCGTGCGTCTTGCGGCCGCGGCAGACGCCGATCGTGCACTTGGCGAAGCCCTTCTCGCCGAAGTAGACCCGCAGCGGGATCAACGTCAGGCCCTTGGTCGCGACCTGCTCCTTCAGCTTCTTCAGCTCGGCCTTCTTGAGCAGCAGCTTGCGGCGGCGCTTGGGCGCGTGGTTCTGGATGTTGCCGTGCGAATACTCCGGGATGTTGGCGCCGAGCAGCCACAGTTCGGAGCCGGTGAACTTCGCATAGGCCTCGTTCAGCGAGATATGGCCCTGCCGCAGCACCTTGACCTCGGTGCCGCGCAACACGATGCCGGCCTCGAAGCGGTCGAGCACGTCGTACTCGTGACGCGCCTTGCGGTTGTCGGCGACCAGCACCTCCTTGCCGGGGGACTTCTGCTTGTGCTTGCTGCTGGCCGACTTCGACATCCGAGCCTCCCATCGCTACGGCATCTGCCAGCGGTGCGCAAGCGCGCCATCGCGCCGCGCTCGGAAAGACCGACCTGCCCCTTGCATCCGCACGGGCGGCCGCTACCTTCCCCGTCCCCCACTTGTTGCCCAGGTGGCGGAATTGGCAGACGCGCTAGGTTCAGGTCCTAGTGGGAGTAAAATCCCGTGGAGGTTCAAGTCCTCTCCTGGGCACCAGTCCCCAGCAGCCTCCAGGTCGCCCATCGCGGTCGAGGCTGCTGGGGATTGTCGTTTGTGGCCCTTGCGCGCACCCCGTCGATCGGAACGTGCCCCCTCTGCGAAGTGAAGTGAACGCGGGCGTCGAGGTCGCCCGCCCCGGCGAGTTCGCCCCGCTCTCGATCGGCCCGCTGGCCATCGACC
>DRKG01000415.1 GCA_011051855.1 bacterium
GCACGCCCAAGAGCGCATACAGGTCGGTCTTGCCTGCGACTGCCGAGGGGGACGCATTGCTGCTCGCGAATTGCCCAGTGAGGCCGCTGAACGCCAGCGTGCCGCCGCCGCCATACCAGAGCGCCCAGTCGTCGCCGCGGTCGAAGGCCGCGCCGAGCGGTAGCGGCGCCGTCTTCCATTTCGGGTCGTGAGCCGAGAAGCCGTAGGCGGTGTTCACGTCCCGACAAACGGCCGCCGTGCCATCGGCGCTCATCGCGGTGACAGGCGCAGCGGCAACGTGTTCGCGCCACTGTCCATCGAAGGCACTCATGCCGCCGATGGTCGTCCCGTCGAGAAACATGGCCGTGTGGCGCTCGACCGATACGCCGAAGCCGGCACCCATGGTGCGCGTGGTCCATTCGCCGGTGAACGCGCTGAAGGCGTGCAACTCGCTGCCGGATGCGACCAGCACGATCGAGTCGTTGTTGTGGCCGCCGGCGTTCCTGACGATCGCCGTCGCGGCCACGACCCGGTCGGCGAAGCTGCCGGTGTAGGCGGAGAACGCGCGGCAGAAGCCCGGCTCGATCACCACCAAGCAGTCGTTGAACAGCCGCATCGGCGCCGCTACCGACTTGGCCGTGCTGTGCCAGGTCCGGGTCAAGGACGAGTAGACGTGCAGCGTCGTCCCTTCGTCGTAGGTGAGCAGCTTGCCCTGCCCGCGCAGGGCGTTGGCCGCGACCGGCTGCGGCAGCGTGAGTTCGGCCCACGGATCGGGCGCCTGTCCCAGGGCGGTGACCGCGCCGAGGGCGACCGCCGCACCGATGTTGACGCCACGAGTCGTTCGCATGCCCCGCAGGATAGACCGTGCGGAGGGGGTCATCCCATCGCGCGTCTGTCGCACGTTCGCATCGGGGGCCGGCGGTGGCGAAGCGCCGATGGCAGCGGAGCTTTCAGAGGCGCTCATTCCCCGTCGTGCGGTGGGTCGATGAGTCGCACGATGGAGACCGGAACTTCAGAACTGTCGCGGGTGTTCGCTCGTCAGCTTCAGAGCGGAGCCGTCGAGCTGCCACAGATGCCCGGAACCGCGGCGCAGATCCTCGACCTGAGCCAGCAAGAGGATACCGACGCCGCCAAGCTGTCTTCGGTCATCCACAACGACCAGACGATCGCCTCGAACGTGCTGCGCGTGGCCAACTCGGCCGCCTACGCCGGTCAGGTTCCTTGTGCATCGCTGCAGCAGGCGGTCAGTCGGTTGGGCATGCAGTTGGTCACCGAGATCGCGATGGCGGTGGCGGTGCGAGGTCGCCTCTTTACGAATGCCACCTGCGCCGAACTGCTGAAGGCGCTGTGGCAGCATTCGGTGCTGGCGGCGTTCTACACCAAGGAGATCGCCCGCATGCGCCGCCGCAACGTCGAGATCGCGTTCATGTGCGGGCTCCTGCACGACATCGGCAAGGCGATGCTGTTGAACAACGTCGACCGGGTGTTGGCCGGCCAGGACATGTCGATACCGGTCGACGAACTCTACGCCGCGGTGCACGACCAGCACATTCCGGCCGGCATCCTGCTGGCCGAGGCCTGGAAGCTGCCCGAACAGGTCACCGAGGCGATCGTTTGCCACCACGACACCGAGCAGGCGAAGAGCTTCGCCGACATGGCGATGATGGTGGCGCTCGCCGACCATCTGGCGAAGTGGGTCGCACCCGATCCGCACGCAACGTCGGTCGGCGAGGATGACCTGCGCGGTCTCGATCTGCTGGTCGGTCTCAACATCTACCCGGACCAACTCGACGAGTTGATGAGCATGTGTGATCGCGTGCTCGAGAAGACGGAGGGGCTGCAGTGAGCGAAACCTGGGACGTCATCGTGATCGGCAGCGGGCCGGCGGGGCAAAAGGCCGCCGTGCAGGCCGCCAAGGTCGGCAAACGGGTCTGCATCATCGAGCGCGAAATCGGCGTCGGCGGCGCTTGCGTGCACCGCGGCACGATCCCGAGCAAGACGCTGCGCGAGACGGCGCTGCACATCGGGCAGATCCGGGAGCGCATCGGCCGCCACGTGAAGATCGAGATCCCGCCGGACCTGCAGCTCGCCAGCTTGATGGATCGCATGGAGAGCGTGGTCACCGCCCACGTCGACTACCAGAGCCGGCAGATGCGGCGCAACGGGATCGAACAGATCCACGGTCGCGGCCGGTTCCTCGACGAGCGTCACGTCGCCGTCGAGAGCATCCGGGGGGAGCGGCGCGTGCTGACGGCTCCGGTCATCGTGATTGCGACCGGCTCCCGACCGCGCACGCCCGACGGCATCCCGATCGATCACGAGCACATCTACGACAGCGACTCGATCCTGAGCATGGCCTACCTGCCGAAGTCGCTGGTGGTGCTGGGCGGTGGCGTGATCGCGTCGGAGTACGCGACGATCTTCGCGTCACTCGGCGTCGAGGTCACGATGATCGACCGCTACCCGACGCCGCTCGGCTTCCTCGACCACGAGATCCTGCTGCGGTTCGTCGAGCGCTTCGAGTCGCGCGAAGGCTGTACGTTCGTCGGCAATGCGAGGATCCGCAGCGTGGCGTGGGATGGCGTCAGCGAGGTCGTCACTACGCTCGACAACGGTTGGCAAGTGCGCTCGCAGAAGCTGCTGTGCGCCCTGGGCCGGGTGGCCAACGTCGAAGACCTCGACATCGCAAGAGCCGGCCTCGCGATCACCGATCGCGGCGTCATCCCGGTCGATGCCGATTGCCAGACGTCGACGCCGGGAATCTACGCGGTCGGCGACGTGATCGGGCCGCCATCGCTGGCGTCGGCCTCGATGGAGCAGGGGCGCCGCGCGATGCGGCACGCGTTGTCGCTGCAAGTTACCGCCGACAACGATCTGCTGCCGTCGGGTATCTACACGATCCCGGAGATTGCCGCC
The DNA here is from genome assembly GCA_011051855.1 of bacterium. Lineage (GTDB taxonomy): Bacteria > Planctomycetota > UBA1135 > UBA1135 > UBA2386. Next base: position 2,896 of record DRKG01000415.1, read on the forward strand.
GTCGGCC
>DRKG01000416.1 GCA_011051855.1 bacterium
CGTCGCGACCTGATGCCCGGCGGCCCGCGCCGCCGCCGCCACCGCCGCGACGGCACGCCGCAAGGGCTCGCCCGGCTCGAAGTTGTCGAGCAACACCACCGACGCCCCCCCGCGCGCCGCCGCCTCCGCTTCTGCAACCGTGCGGGCTTCGGCGATGATCGGCAGGTCGTGCGCGGCGCGGCATCGACGCACGACCTCCTCGTAGCCGAGCGGCTTGGCGAACCCGAAGTGGTTCTCCTTCAACAGCACCTGGTCGAACAGGCCGATGCGGTGGTTGCTGCCGCCGCCGGCGACGACCGCCGCCTTCTCCAAGCGACGAAGGCCCGGCGTCGTCTTGCGCGTGTCGAGGATGCGCGCGCCGGTGCCGGCGACCCGATCGACGAACTGGCGCGTGAGGGTCGCGACGCCCGACAGGCGTTGCAGGAAGTTCAATGCGGTGCGCTCGGCGACCAAGAGCGCGGCCATGTCGCCCGCGACCGTCAACACCTCCTCGCCCGGAACCAAGCGGTCACCGTCGCCGCACACGACGTCGATCCGGCAGTCCGGGTCGAGCAGGCGGAAGGCGATCTCGGCGCACGCGACACCGGCGAGCACCCCGTCCGCCTTCGCCCGGATGCGGGCGCGCCCGCGCGTGCCCGCGGGCACCGACGCGGCCGTCGTGACGTCGCGGGCGACGTCGAGCTGATCGCTACCGAGATCTTCGGCCAACGCCCGGCGAACGCACTCACGGGTGTCTTCGGCGGCGGTCATGTGCGCAGGCAGACTACCCGAAAGCAACCGCGCACGCATGCTCGTGCGTTTCGCCCGCGAATCAGCGGCGCTCCAGCGGGGCGCCACCTCCACTGCCGCCGAACTCGATCAAGCCGTCGAGATCGTGCAGCAACTGCGGACCGACGCCGGGCACGCGCAACAACCCCTCCGCCGAACCGAACGGCCCTTCGCGCACGCGCGCGAGCACGATCGCTTCGGCGCGCGCCGGCCCGACGCCGGGCAGGCTCATCAGTTCGGCCACCGACGCGTGGTCGACGTCGATGCGCACTGGTTCGACCGCGGCCGCGGCCGACGGCGGCAGCAGACCGACGGCAAACGCCCGCACGGCCAAGAGCCACACCAAGAGCGCCCAGGCGAACAGCAGCAGGCGCCCGCGCGCTACCAGCGGCGGATCTGCGCCAGCATGCGCGCCTCGACGCCGCGCGAGCCCGCAGCCTGCCGCGCTTCGAGGATCTGCGCTTCGAGTGCGCCCACCAGACCGACCAGCGCCTTCGTCGTGCGACATTCCGGGAGCCCGACCAACAGCGGCGCCTGCCCGAGTCGACGATGGCTTACCGCCGGATCCTCGGGCACCGCCCCCAAGTAGTGGATCGGCTGGTTGGCGAAACGGCGCGAAACATCGGACAGGCGATCGAACGTCGCCCGACCGAGTTGCGGATCGGGCGCGCGGTTGACCACCAAGCGCACGTCCGGCCGTTCCACCTGTCGCGACAGGCACTTGATCACCGCGTAGGCGTCGGTCAGCGCGGCGATTTCGGGATTGGTCACCATCACCACTTCCTGCGCAGCGAGCACGGTGATCATCGACTGTGGCGCGAGCCCGGCGGCGCAGTCGAGCAGCACGACGTCGTGGCGATCGGCGATCTGGCCGAGAGCTCGCGCCAGCATCTGCATGTGCTTGGCGTTCAGCTCGGCGAGGCTGGAGATGCCCGAACCGCCGGCGACCAACGACGGCCCGTAGTCGGTCGTCATCAACACGTGGCCGACGGTGCGCTGGCCGCCGAGCAGGTGCTGCATCGAATAGCGTGGATTGGCGCCGAACAGCAGGTGGGCGTTGCCGAGACCGAAGTCGCAGTCGACCACGCAGACGCGCAGCCCCCGCTGGTGCAGGCCGATGGCCAGATTGGTCGTCAGGAACGACTTGCCGGTGCCCCCCTTGCCGCTGGCGAACGCGACCACGACCGCCTCTCCCCGGCGCGCCGGATCCCCACCGCGGCCGAGCAACCGGCGCAGGAACCCGCGTCCGGACCGTTCGAGCTTTCGGTCCGAGTCCAAGACCATGAGCTGACGACCGAGCCACCCCGCGCGCGCCGGCCCCGGAGGACGCCGACTGGGCCGGCGATCCCCTCTCGACAGGCTGGTCGCTTACGGACGTTCTTCTGCCACGGAGCCCTCGCCGTTGGTCTCGGCCACCGCAGCCGAGTCGCCGAGGGCGGAATACTCTTCGGGAGTGAGCCGGGACGCCTCCAGGCTCGAACGCAAACTCTCCCCGGACGCAGTGCCGGGGCGCGCTCCCGCTGCGTGGCGAGTCGCAGCCAGACGGTCACTGCCCTCGCGGCGGCCGGCGGGCCGCCCGGGGTGACCGGGGTGATCGGTATTGGAAGGGCCGCGGACGCCGATGCTCAGCTCCGCGCGCTGCGCGAAGGCCCGCAGCAACTGATCGCCGAAGCGGCACACGTCGCGGGCGCTGCGCAAGTCGACCACCATGCCCGACACGGCGCTGGCGACCAGCGCATCGCCGACCGTGCGCACCTCGCCGAGCAGATGGCCGTTCCAGGTGATGCGGCGGACATAACGATCGCCGTGCACGAGCACACCGCCGTCGATACGTTCGCAGATCGCGGCCAGGCGTTGCCACACGGCTCGGCGCTGCGGCGGCACCACGAATGCCGGCGAAGGCGCGCTGGCGGCGGCGGAATCCTTCTCGGCCGCATCCGCATCGGCCGGTTGCGTGAGCCAGCGCACCGCGAACCGCTCGGTGCCGGCGACGCGGAACGGTTCGAGCGCGCACGCCTGCAGGCTCGGAATCGGCAGGCGGCAGACCTGGGCGATCGCCTTCGCGGCCGATTCGGTGCCGACCAGCAGCAGGCGTCCAGGGACGCCGGGGCAATAGTTCGCTTCGGGCACGGCGACCGCGAACGCTTCGCCGACGCGGGCGAGGAAGTTGCCGGCGGCGAGCGCCCGCGCCGGCAGCAGTGCATCACCTTCGACGGCGAGCATCACCAACACCGGCCCGCCCATCGCATCGCGCCCGAGGCCGTCGACCGGGCCGAGCTCACCTTCGCAGCAATCGAAGTTCTCGAGCACCAACGTCAGCCCGGTCTCGATGCGGTCGAGTCGCGTGCGGACCAAGGACCACAGGCTTTCGCGCATCTGCGGCAACACGGGCCCGCGGATCATCGGCGGATCCTCCCGCAACGGCGACGGAGCGGAGCCCGACTGCGGAGCGCAACCGCTCCGCGGCCGAGACGCTCGCGCCTGGATAGCGCGTCCGCCGTCCGCTGGAATGGATACAAGGGCTTGTGCCTCGCTGACCGGATGCCGGATTACAAATGCGACGGCGCGCAATTGCAACCCTATCCCGGCCCGTGCGCCCGCCGGTGCGCCGCCAGCGGCGAGCGACGTTCCTCCAGCCGCGTCCACGCGACCGCGACGGCGTCCGTGGCGTCGGCCGGCAGCTCGCCGACCGCGGCCAGCGCCCCCGCGGGCAGCAACTGGCCCAACATGCTGGCGACCGACTCCTTGCGGGCGGCCCCGTGGCCGGTGACGGTGCGCTTCACTCGCGCGGGCGCATACTGGAATACGTCGAGACCGGACTTCTTGGCCTGGGCGAGCACGACGCCGCGGGCCTCGCCGATACGCAGGGCCGCCTGCACGCTCTTGCCGAAGAACGCCTCTTCGATCGCGACTTCGCTCGGCCGGAGCTCGCGCAACAGTTCGGCGAAGCGATCGCACAGCCTCACCAAGCGATCGCAGAGGTCGACGGAGCGGCCGCCGAGCCGCAGCACGCCGGCGTCGACCAGCCGCACGCCGCCTTCGCCAGCCGCGCCGACGCGCACGACGTTGCTGCCGCGCATCGCCAGCGGCGCACCGTCCTCCGCCACGCGGGCAGCACCCACGGTCACCTCGAGGCAACCGTAGCCCACCACCTGCGTGCCCGGGTCGATCCCGAGAATCCGCACCACCGCCACGGGGCGAAGTGTAAGGTCGCGCGCCGTGAAGGTCGCCATGTTGTTGCTCGCGGCCGGCCGTGGCACCCGACTCGGCGCCGACGTTCCCAAGGCGTTCCTGCGGCTCGGCGACGAAACCCTGCTTGCGCACAGCACCGCACGCCTGGTCGCGGCGCTGCCCGCCGACGCCCACCCGGAGGTGCTCCTGCTGGTGCAGCCCGAAGACCGACGGACCCACGTGCGCGCGTGCCTCGACCGCGTCCGTGCGCAGTTGCCCGCCGGCGCCGAGCTGCGCGTCGTCGACGGCGGCACGACCCGACAGGAGTCGATGGAACGCGGGCTCGCGGCGAGTTCCCCCGACGCCGAGCTCGTGCTGGTGCACGACTGCGCGCGCGCGCTGGTGCCGGTCGCGGCCGTGCGAGCGTGCCTGCACACGGCCGCCGACGTCGGCGCGGCCCTGCTGGCGATCCCGGCGACCGACACGCTCAAGCGCGTGCACGACGACCGCGTGGTCGAGACCATCGACCGGCGTCCGGTGTGGTATGCGCAGACGCCGCAGATCGCGCGCCGCGAACTGTTCCTGCGCGCGGTCGACCACGCGCGGTCGACCGGATTCGCAGCGACCGACGACGCCTCGTTGCTCGAACACGCCGGCATCCCGGTCGCGGTCGTGCCCGGCGCCACTACCAACCTGAAGATCACCCGCCGCGACGACCTGCCCCTCGCGGCAGCGTTGCTCCAGCAGGATCCGACCCCGTTCGTAAACCCATGATGAACGACCTTCCCCGCATCGGCCTCGGCATCGACGTCCACCGCCTGCAGCCGGGACGGCCGTGCACACTCGGCGGCATTGCGTTCGACTGCGAAGTCGGCCCGATCGGCCACAGCGACGGCGACGCAGTGCTGCACGCTGCCTGTGACGCCGTGCTGGGGGCCGCCGGCCTCGACGACATCGGCACACTGTTCTCGGACGACGACCCGATGCACGAAGGCCGCGATTCGGCCGAGTTCTGCCGCGAAACGATGCGCTTGGTGAACGACCGGAAGCTGCGCGTCTGCTCCCTGGACGTCGTCATCGAGACCGAACTGCCGAAGCTCAAGCCACGACGGCAGGCGATGCGCGAACGCCTTGCGGAACTGTTCGAGCTACCCGCCGACCGCGTCAACGTGAAGGGCAAGACCGGCGAGAAGGTCGACGCCGTCGGCCGCGGCGAGGCCTGCCGGGCCACGGTGGTGGCACTCTTGGCAGGTCGCTGAAGACCAAGCACGCCGCTGCGATCACCCCGCGTCCGGCCGCATCTGCTTGTCGAACATGCGCCGATAGGAACCGTCGTTCGCGATCAGCTCGTCGTGCGACCCGCTCTCGACGATGCGACCATCCTCGAGCACGACGATGCGATCGGCGTCGACGATCGTCGACAGCCGGTGGGCGATGACGAACGACGTGCGCCCCTGCATCAGCGCATGCAACGCCTGCTGCACGACCTCCTCGCTCTCGGTGTCGAGCGCCGAGGTGGCCTCGTCGAGAAACAGGATCGCCGGATTGCGCAGGATCGCGCGCGCGATCGTGATGCGCTGCATCTGGCCGCCGGACAGATTGGCACCGCGTTCGCCGGCCATGGTGTCGTAACCATCGGGCTGCGAACAGATGAAGTCGTGGATGTTGGCGGCGCGCGCCGCCTGCTCGATCTCCGCCTGACTCGCACCCGGACGGCCGCAGGCGATGTTCTCGCGCAACGTCGCATTGAACAAGAACGGCTGCTGGCTGACGACCGCGGTGTGGCGACGGTAGTCGGCCAGCCGGATGTCGCGCAGGTCGCGCCCATCGACGAGCACGGCCCCCGACGCCGGATCGTGGAAGCGCAGCAACAGATCGAGCGTCGTCGACTTGCCGCCACCCGACTCACCGACCAGCGCAACCGTTTCACCGGCGGTAACACGCAGCGACAAACCGTGCAGCACCGGCTTGTCATCGTAGGCGAAGTGCACGTCGCGCAGCTCGACGTCGCCCTTGACCGCGTCGATCGGGGCACCACCGACAGCCGCGGTATCCGCCTCGGTGCGCAGGATGTCCTCGATGCCGGACAGGGCACCAGCCGACTCGCGCAGCACGTTGTAGGCGCGGGTGACGCGCTTGACGTGCTGGTAGTTGGTCGCGAGCGGGGCGATGATGCCGCTGACCGCCGCGAAGGTCACACCGCTGTCGGACAACACGTAGTAGCCGAGCAGCACCAGGATGATGGCGGTCGCCATCTGGTAGCCGATGAACGACTGCGCGATCGAGCGCCCCTTCGCCCGCAGCACCCGTCGGGTGCGATCGAGGAAGCGTTGGGTCGTCGCCTCGAAGTCGCGATAGCGCGCCTCCTCGAGCTGGAACGCCTTGACCGTGCGGATGCCGGTCAGGATCTGGTTGAGCGACTCGGTGGTCTCACCCATCGCCTGCAGACTGCTGGTGCTGCGCTTTTGCACCTTCTTGCCTTGGCGATACATCGGAATCACCATCAGCGGCAGCATCACCAGCATCACCACGATCGCCTCGGGAATGACCATCAGGATGATGACCATGTTGCCGATCACCATCAGCGGATCGACGACGACGTTGTCGGCGGCCATCTCGAACGACCGCTGCATGACCTGCGTGTCGTTGGTGACCTTGCTGATCATCTCCCCCATGCGGCGCTTGCCGAAGAAGCGCAGCGGCAGGGCGAGGAAGTGGCGCGCGAGTTCGCAACGCAGGTCGGCGACCACGCGATAGGCGAAGAAGCGCGACACCGTCTGCACGACGTAGATCACCGCGGCCCCACAGATGCCGCAGAACGCCGTCACCACGCCGCAGGCGACCACCACGTTCATGCCGGCCTGATCGAAGTGCAGGCCGAGCACCTCCGCCAGCTCGTCGGCGAAGTCGCGGAAGCCGGTCGCGAACCACGCTCGCAGACTCTCGAACGCCCCGCCGCCGGCAGCGTCGGGCACACCCGCGGTCGCACCGGCGGCCTCGCCGAGCACCGAGATCAGCGGCTCGACCAGCAGGAACGGCAGCTTGGTGAACAGCACCTGCAGCAGCGCGAACACCACCATGACCACCACCGTGCGCCGATAGCGCACGATCGCATCCAAGATGCGGTGCAGCAGGACCTGGATGTCACGACGCTCTTCGACCGGGTCCGTCACGGGGCGACCATCCTACGGGGAAACGATCGCACCGACACGGCTCTGGTGCGGGCAAAACCGCAGCGGGTCCGATCCCCCGACCGGCGGAGGATCGAACCCGGCTGGTTCCGTCGAACGCGCGCGACTACTCGAACTTCGTCCGCGCGACGACCTCGTTCGCCCACTGCAGGAAGCGGTAGGTGATGTAGTCCTCGCGCACCAGTTCGCGCTCGCGCTCCTGCTTGACGTCGATGCGGCGACGCGCCGGCGTGCGCGAATTGACGCGGCAGATCAACACCGCCTCCGGCCCCTCGATCGGGCCGATGGTCTTGCCGACCTCGGCGTCGAAGAACAGGTAGTCGGCGATCGAGAAACCGTCGAGCAACTGCGTGAACTCGTTCTCGCGCAGTTGCTGGCGCAACTGGTTGAGCGGCAGCATGCCGAGTAGACCGCGCTTCTCGTCGTTGGCGAAGTATTCCGTGTGCTGATCGAGCGCCTCGTCGAAGGTCAGCTCACCCTTCTCCAGCTTTGCGAACACCGCCTGCGCCCGCTCCATAGCCTTGGCCATGCCGTCCGGCTCCCAAGCGCCGGTGATCTGATTCCGGCCCTGGAACGGGATCACGCTGACGTCGACCTGACCATCGGCGAAGAACGCCGCGCGCTTGTCGGCGTGCGCCTGCAGGTTCTCGTCGGTGAGCTCGTCCTTGATCATGTCGGCGAACGACGTGATCAACCGCCACCGGGCGCGGAACGCCTCCAGGCACGGGTAGCCCTTGAAACGGGTCGCGATCACCTCGACCGTGAACGGCGTCGAATCGTAAGGTTCGCGGTATTCGTCATAGCGGCGCACGAACTCCTCGTCGCTGACGTAGAAGCCCTTCTCGACCAGCTCCTGCCGCAGCGCCTCGCGCACCGCGACCTCCTGCAGCGCGCGCTCGAGGTCGTGCACGAACAGGCCCTTCTTGACGAAGTCGAACGCGTCCTGCGTCGACCATTCCAGGTCGTTGACGCGCAGCACCGTCTCCGGCGGAAGGCCGTGCGACGCGTAACGCACGTCGCTCCAACTGCGCAGTCCCTTCTGCACGAACTGGCGCATCATGTTGACCCAGAACTCGGGCAGCTTCTTCGGGTTGCCGTTCTCGTCGGTGCCCTCGACCGCCTTCTCGAGTTGCTCGAGGAACTTCGGCCCGTCCCCGCTGCTGGTCTGCGCCTTGATCGCCTCCTTGGTGATCTCCGGCCAGTCCTTCGGGGCCCCCGGGAAGAACACGCGGTCGAACAGGATCGATTCCTTGCGCTGCTCGAGGAAGGTCTCCTTGCTCAAGCCATACTGCGTGCGCACCACCTCCCAGAAGTCGATTCCGGGGTTCTTGGCCGCGAACTCGGCCTGCATCGGCGCGATCTCGTTCAGCACATCCTCTTCGGTGACCAAGAACTCCTCGGCCTTGCGCGCGCCCGATTCGACCTGGTTCTTCAGCTCCTCGAGGATGAAGAAGTTCGCGACCTTGGCCTCGACCAGCTTGCCGCCCGCGAGGTAGACCGCCTCGCGCATGACCACCAGCGGGTCGAGCGTCTTGCCGTTGACCTTGATCGTGTGCAGCAGCTTGGCGCGCTCTTCGACCAGCCGGTCGTTGAGTGACTGGACTTCCTGCTGCAACTGGTCGATCTGCTGCTGCGTCGGGTCCTGGGCGACAGCTTTCGGAAGGGCGAAGGCAGAGGCCGCGACGAGCGAGGCGGCGAACACGGAAACGCGGTACATCGTAGGAG
>DRKG01000417.1 GCA_011051855.1 bacterium
GCGCCAAGGACGGCGAAGCGTAATCCCGGACTGTCGCCCCACCGTCAGCACCGACGGCAGCCGGCGTCGGAATGCCGACGAGCACCCGCCAGCGCTCCGGACCACCCCGCCGGCGGACCATGCTAAACCATGGATTTGCAATCCGTTACGCTATTCCACGGAGAAACGGGCGCCGGCGACTCACGCCGGCACGCAACGTGCATATAGAGCGGCGGTGGAAAGAAACGCCTGGGCGTGGGCCCAGTGGCAGGGATGGGCCTCGGTGTGGGGTGGTGCCTCACCGGGGCCCGTTTTTTTGCTCCGGTTGCGCCGAGCGACGGACAGACCGCCGTGCACGCGCCCCGGAATCAGCGCACGTCAGCCGGCCAGTCGATCTCGACCGACTCGAAGCCGCCAGCGGCCGCGCGCAAGAGCAAAGCGCCGCGCGCACCCAAGGCCTGCAACCGCGGCCAGCGCCGTCGGGTCTCCTCGTCGCCCATCACCATCAGCGCGGTGCCGAGCGCATCCGCAACCGCACAGGTGTCGGCCAGCACCGACGCGCTGACGATCGCGTGCTCCGGGTTTCGGGCCGTGCGCGGATCGAAGACGTGGTGCACGACCCGGCCGGCGACGACCGTCACATTGCGATAGTCCCCGCTGGTGCACAGCGCGCGGTCGGTCAACGCCACCGTGCGCACGGCCTGCTCCTTGCCGTCCCAACCGCTGCGCGGATCCTCGACGCCGATGCGCCACGGCTCGCCGCCGGACTTGCGGCCGCGACAATAGACCTCGCCGGTGATCTGGATGTAGAACGAGCGCACGCCGAGCGCATCGAAGCGGCGCGCGAGCGCGTCCGCGGCCGCCCCGGCGACCAGGCCGTCGAGGTCGACCTCGACGTCCGGCCGGGCCTTGCTCAGCATGCCATCCCGCAGCGATACCAGTCGGAAGGAGACGCGTTCCCGCGCCGCCAGCAGTTCTTCGTCCGCGAGCCCTCGGTCGGGGTCGCGCCGCGCCCGCCGATAGAGCTCGCTCAGCGGCTTGACGGTCGGGTCGAATGCGCCGTCGGTGGCCGCGGCGACCTCGAGCGCGGTCGCCAGCACCGACGCGAAGCGCTCGCTGACCGCGATCGGCTCGGTGCTGCGGTGGGCATTGACGCGCCGGATCTCCGAATCCTCCCGCCAGCTGCTGAACGCCAGATCGAACGCCGCGAGCTCCTCGTTGGTCGCCGCGATGCAGTCGGCGACCGGTGCCGGGCCGGACAGTTTGACCTCGTAGGTCGAGCCCATCGTCTCGCCGGAGAACTCGCTGATCACTCCGCCGGCCGCCGGGCCAACCGGCTCGCGCCGGCACGCCGCCAGCAGCAGCACGACGAGACACACGTTTGCCCGCGGGAACATGGGCGCGATCGTAACGACCGCCCCGGTCCGGTACACCTTCGGCCATGCCCGAACCCAGCGTCCCGCGTCGCCTGCCGCCACGCCGGTGGCTTCCGTGGCTGTGCGGCCTGGTCGCATTCGTGATCGCGGCGAAGAAGCTGATCGGCGGCTACGACGACCTCGGCATCTACCTCGACGTCGCCCGCGAGTTCCAGCAGGGTGGCTTCGACCTGTGCCGCGATCGCGCGAACTCGGGCCCCTGGGTCTACCCGCCGTGCGCAGTGCTGCCGTTCGTGCTGCTCGAGGGCAGCCTCGGCAACGAAGGGGCGCGCTGGGCGTGGTGCTTGCTGCTGGGCGTCGCGACCGCGCTGCTGGTGAAGGCGCTCGCCGACGCGGTGCGGCCGATCGGCGGACTCACCGCCTGGCAATGGGCGGTGTTCGGGTTCCTGTTCCAACGCACGATCGCGCAGAACCTGAGCCACGGCCAACTCAGCCTCTGGGTCGGCACGCTGGTCGCCATGGGCATCGCCGCGCTGGTGAACGGGCGCGATCTCGTCGCCGGCATCTGGCTCGGGCTGGCGACCGCGCTCAAGGTCACGCCGGGCCTGTTCCTGCCGGCGTTGCTGCTGATGGCGCGACCGCGCGCCGCCGGTTCGATGGCGGCCACCGTCGCGCTCGCGGTCGGCCTCGCGACGGCACCGTTCTGCGGCTGGAGCGAGCACGTCCGCCATCTCGAAGACTTCGTCGACGCGGCACTCGCAGCAGTGCGTTCGCCCGACGACGCTGCCATCACCGCCGGCCGCACCGGCCCCAGCATCGCCGGCACCGTCGACTACCTGCTGCAGCCGCGCCCGGCCGATCGGGAAGGCCACACCGTCAACCTGCTCGACGTCGACGACGACACCCTGCGAGTCGCGCGCGGCGTTTGGTCGACACTGCTCGGCGCCCTCCTGCTGGCGTGGTTCGTGCGAGCCCGCCGCCCCGATGGCCCGCGACGCCTGCTCGAGCAGAGCGCGGTGGTGACGATGGCGATCACGTTCTTCTCCCCGCTGGTGCGCACCTACCATCTCGCGGCGATGTTGGCCGCGGCGGTGCTGTTCTGCCGCGGCCCACGCAGCCGCCGCGACTGGCTGTGGTTCGCCACCGCCTCGACCCTCGCGTTCGCGATGACCCTGCGCCAACGCAATCTGATCGGCGTGCCGGCGTGGCGCTACCTGGGACTCGGGGGTGCGCTGCACTTCGCGCTGGTGGCGATGACCGTCTGGCTGGCGCGCACGGCGCGGCGGCCGTGACCCCGCGCCGCCGAACCATTCAGGTGTGCAGCCGCTTGGCGGCGCGCACCCGTTCGACCATCGCCTCGATATCGTGCACGCCAAACGGTTTCGGCAGGAAGGCATCGACCACCTGGTCGCCGACGGCCTCGCGGCAGGCGATCTCCCCGAGACCGCTGGTCAACACGACCGGCACCTCGGGAGCGATCTCCCGCAGCCGGCGCAGCACCTCGTGGCCGCCCATGCCCGGCATCGTCAGGTCCAGCAAGACCAGGTCGAAGCGGCCCTCCGCCCGCGCGAACGCATCGACGCCGCTCGCCCCGTCACCGGCGAGCACCGGCTCGTAGCCGACCTTGCGCAACAGCCGCCCGGCCGCCTCGCGCACGACATCTTCGTCATCGATGATCAGGGCCCGACCGCGTGCGCCCGCGGCCCCGCGCCGGGCGGGGGGGGGCGGTGCCAACACGCAATCCACCTCCGCGACCGGCAACCAGACGGAAAAGCGCGTGCCCTCGCCAGGCGTGGACGCCACCGACAGGCAGCCGCGGTGCGCGCCGATGATGCCGAGGACGGCGGCGAGACCGAGCCCCCGGCCGGTTGCCTTGGTCGAGAAGAACGGGTCGAAGATGCGCGCCCGCGTCTCGCGATCCATGCCGACCCCGTTGTCGGCGATCTCGACCAGCACCCAGTCGCGGGTATCGCGCGGTGCTGCCGGAAGCAACTCACCGGTCGGCATCGTGCCCTGGCAGCGCGCGGCCCGCACCTGGATCCTCCCGGCGTCGCGCTCCGCTGCGGCGAGTGCATCGCCCGCGTTGAGGATCAGGTTCATCATCACCTGCCGCAACTGCACCGGGTCGCCCGCAACCGGCGGCAGCTCGTCCGGGAAGTCGAACTCCAGCGTCGCCGACTGCTCGAACGCCTTGCCCAACAGATGCGGCACCTCGCGCAACAGCTCCGGCAGTTGCACCGCGGTGCGCTCCGGCTTGCGCTTGCCCGCGTACTGCATCAACTGCGCGGTGAGTTCGACCGATCGCTCGGCCGCCGCGCGGATGTCCGCGACGACTTCGCCCAGGTCGTCGCTCCACTGCTGCACGTCCTCCAACAGGGAGGCGTTCCCCAGCACTCCCACCATCAGGTTGTTGAAGTCGTGGGCGATGCCGCTGGCGAGCACGCCGAGGCTTTCGAGCTTCTGCGCCTGCTGCAGAGCGCGCTCGGCACGGCGCGTTTCGGTCACGTCCCGCGCGATGCCGACGACGCCGATCACCTTGCCGGCACCGTCGCGCAAGGGATCCCGTCGCACGAGGTATTCGCGCACGACCCCGTCGTGCCGCGACGCCACCTCGAGTTCGTGCACGACCGATCGCCCGGTCTCGAGGACGTGCCGGTCCCCTTCCACTGCCTTGCTTGCGAGCGGGTTTCCGTACAACTCGCCGTCGCGTTTGCCGATCATCTCTTGCGGACTGCAGCCGCAGTCGCGGGCCTCCGCCCGGTTGGCGAGCAGGTAGCGGCCATCGCGATCCTTGACGAAGATCGCGTCCTCCGAGCCTTCCAGCACCGCGTGCAGCAGCGTCGTCTGCTCGCGGGTCGCCGCTTCGGCCTTCTCGACCCGTAATACCACGCTCGCCAAGTACGCGGCCACCTCCAGCAGTTCGCGCTGCTCGTCGGTCGGAGCCGCGTGCTCGCGCAACGAAACCGCGAAGGTGCCGACCAGGGTGTGCTCGTCGAACCGGATCGGCACCGACCAACACGACTTGATACCGAAGCGCTCGGCGACGTCGCGCAGCGACTGCCAGCGTGGGTCCACCGACGTATCCTCGACGACCACCATGCGCCGCTCGAAGAACGCCGCACCACAGGTGCCCGACAGCGCCCCGGGCGTCAACTCTCCACAGGTCGCCAGAACCTCCGGCGACAGGCTCGGCGCGTTGCTGTAGACCAGCGTGCCGCGCTCGGGAACCGACCGCATCACCGACGCAAGACCGCCCGGCACGATCTCCTCGACCAGCTTGCAGATTCGATCGAGCGTCTCGGTGCCGGGCCGGCCGGCGGCAATGTCCTCGAGGACCAGACGCTGCAGGGACAGTACGGGTTTGCTCATGACCGTGATTGCCGTGATTGGCGAGGCGGCAAACAAAGCTTTATAACCAACCGCACCTCTCGGGTCCATCAGGCCCCAGCTCCGCCCCCCAGCCCCGGCCCCCAGCCCAGAGAGCCCTCCCCAAAGGGCTTGTCGACCGGGCGCGCCGCGCCACGGCCGATCAGCCGCCGAAGTCGTCGAACGCGATCATGTCCTTCTCGACACCGAGGTCGTCGAGCATCTTGTTGACCGCGCTGTTCATCATCGGCGGACCACACATGTAGAACTCGATCTCGTCGATGTTCTCGTGGTCCTTCAGGTAGTTGTCGTAGAGCACCTGGTGGATGAAGCCGGTGTAGCCGGTCCAGTTGTCTTCCGGCATCGGGTCGGACAACGCCACGTGGTACTTGAAGTTCGGGAACTCCTTCTCGATCGCCTCGAAGTGCTCCGTGTAGAACATCTCGCGCTTGCTGCGCGCACCATACCAGTAGGAAACCTTGCGCTTGGTCTTCAGCGTGTGGAATAGGTGGAAGATGTGGCTGCGCAGCGGCGCCATGCCCGCACCACCGCCGATGTAGACCATCTCGCGATCGGTGTCCTTGATGAAGAACTCGCCGTACGGCCCCGAGATCGTCACCTTGTCGCCCGGCTTGAGCGAGAACACGTAGGACGAGCAGATGCCCGGCGGCACTTCCGGCTGCCGCGGCGGTGGCGTCGCGATGCGGATGTTGAGCATCACGATGTTGCCTTCGGCCGGGTGGTTGGCCATCGAGTAGGCCCGGAAGCACGGCTCCGGGTTGTTCGCGACCAAGTCCCAGAGCTTGTACTTGTCCCAGTCCTCGCGGTATTCCTCGCCGATGTCGAAGTCGGAGAACTTCAGGTCGTGGTACTCCGGCACGTCGATCTGGATGTATCCGCCCGACTTGAAGTCGAGCCGTTCTCCCTCGGGCAGTTCGACGACGAACTCCTTGATGAAGGTGGCGACGTTGTCGTTGGAGCGCACCGTGCACTCCCACTTGCGGATGCCGAAGACCTCTTCGGGCACCTCGACCTTCATCGGACCGCGCACCTTCACCTGGCAGGCGAGGCGGGTGCCCTGCTTGGCCTCGCCGCGGCTGATGTGCGTCAGCTCGGTCGGCAGGATGTCGCCGCCGCCCTCATAGACCTTGCACTTGCACATCGCGCACGAGCCGCCGCCGCCGCAGGCAGACGGCAAGAACAGGCCCGCGTCGGCGAGCGCGGTCAGCAGGTTGCTGCCGATCGGGACCGGCGGCACCTTCGCGTCGTCGCCGTTGACGACCATCGGCACCTTGCCTTGCGTCACCAGCTTGCTCTCGGCAAACATCACCAACAGCACCAGCAGCATGATCACGCCGGTGAGGGCGATGACGCCCAACAGGATCGAAAAGAACATCGAGTCTGGTCTCCTAGCCCGGTCTATGCATGAAGAAGTGCTGCCGGTGCGCGCAATCCGCGCCCAGGCAAGGAAGGCGACTGCAGAAGCACAGGCGGGGCGCTGGCCCCGCTGAGCATTCTGCCAGGGAGTTCGCGGAGAGAACGGACGCCGCAGGCGGACGCC
>DRKG01000418.1 GCA_011051855.1 bacterium
AGCGGGTGATCGAGTCGCCAGGTCACGGCCATCGGGCACTCCGATTCGTGTGACACGTAGGTCGCCGGGCCGAGGAACCAGAACGCACGATGGTCCGATCGCAGTCGGGCGAACAGCATCACCGAGGAGCCCTGCTCGACGTGATGTCGGTAGCGCCGCCCCATCGGGCTGTCCGCCCGCGTGAACGACTGGCTCTCCCAGTGGATGAGCTCGCGGCTGATCGCGTAGTCGCGGTAGCGCGTCGTCGGCGAGAACTGCCCCGTCGTCTTGTCCAGCGTGAACGCCAGCAGGATGGAGCGGGCGCCCTCCACCCAGCGCACACCGGTCTGCCACGAGGGTGCCTTGGCGCCGTCGCCGACACCGAACGCAGACAGGATCTCGATGCGGGTGTAGCGTGCGTGCACCGTGAGTGGGGTTTCGGGGTGCGATGGCAGTGCGTGCGGCAAGTGCTCGATGCGCGCGGCGAGCACGTCGAGGAGTTCGAGCAGCTCGGCGCGAATCTGACGGTGCTGCCACAGGATCTGGCAGCCGGCGTCGAGGTCGAGACGTTTCGCCTGCGGCACCATGTCCACGACGCTGGCCACGAGCATGCGCACCAGGCGGGTGTCGAACGTGCCCAGGGCGTCCGTGGATGGCGGAGAGTCGCTTCGCAACAGGTCCCGGTAGGTGTCGATGCGCAGGCGGTCGTCGATGTGCAGCAGGCGCCCGCACGCCCGCCGCAGCACCTTCTCGTGCGGGCCCGCCGCCGACACGTCCAAGCCGGCCTTCTCGCGCAGGTCCGACCAGGACCAGCCGTCCGTTCCGGTGTAGAGGTCCTCGAGCGTCAGGCGGGCTTGATCGAGGAAGTGTGCGAGCGTGACCGGTTCGTCGGCGGCGTTCGCCAGCACTCGCAGCTCGTCGGCCATCGTGCTCAGCTTCGTGGGCAGGGACCTGCGGATGTTCTCGAGCACGAGCTCGGACGCGACCGCGTCGAGCTGCATGTGGCAGCCGGCCGGCAGGAAGGGGAATCCTCGTTGGATCTGCTCCTCGACATCCTTGCGGGATCCGCCGAGCAGCGCGGCGAAGCGGCGGTCGAAGCGGAACTCGCGGCGGTGCTGTCCGACGAAGTCGAGCACCGTGCAGGCGAGCTTGCCTTCGCTGTGGCGCAGCCCGCGACCCAGTTGCTGTAGGAACAACGTCGGACTGTCGGTCGGGCGCAGGAACAGCAGCGTGTCGACGGCCGGGACGTCGACGCCCTCGTTGAACAGGTCGACCGAGAACAGCACGTTCAGGTCGCCCGCCTGCAGTCGCCGCAACGCGCGTTCGCGCTCCTCGTCCGGGGTATCGGCCCAGATGGCGGCCGCGGCAATGCCCGCGCGCAGGAACACCTCGGCCATGTAGCGGGCGTGCGCGACGCTGACGCAATAGCCCAGGGCGCGCATCCGCCCACAGTCGTCGACGTGCCTCCGGACTTGCGCGAGCACCAGGTTGGCCCAGACGTCGTTCGCCGTCAGCAGGTTGGTCAGCGCCGTGGGATCGTAGCCGCGGCCCCGGCGCCACGGGATCTCGCGCAGGTCGAGGCCGTCGGCGACGCCGAAGTAGTGGAACGGTGTCAGGCGGTGCTGGTGGATCGCGTCCCAGAGGCGCAGCTCGGCGGCGATGCGGTCGTCGAACCAATGCAGGATCGGCAGGTTGTCGCTGCGTTCGGGAGTGGCCGTGAGGCCGAGCAGCTCTCGCGGCCGGACGTGTGCGAGCAGGGCGCGGTAGGTCGGGGCGGCGGCATGGTGGAACTCGTCGATGATGACCACGTCGAAGTGGTCGGGATCGAGGTCCGCGAGCCCGGTGGCGGCCAGACTCTGGATCGACGCAAACACGTGCTCGAAGCGCGTCGGTCGCCGGCCACCGACCCACAGCTCGCCGAAGGCCGCGTCACGCACGGCGTGCCGGAACGTATCGAGGCTCTGCTGGAGGATCTCCCGCCGGTGGGCGACGAACAGCAGGCGCGCGCGTGGGAGCGTCTCGCGGACCCTGACGTAGTCGACGGCGGCCATGACCGTCTTGCCGGTGCCGGTCGCAGCTACGAGGAGATTGCGGTGGTAGCCATCCCGACGGGAGAGCTGCAGCCGTTCGAGCAACCGCTCCTGGAAGGGATAGGGCCGGAGTTCCAGCGGGCTCAGGCGGGTGGCGGGCGCCCGATCCGATGCGCGACGGCTTGCCTCGGCGAACTCGTCGGGTGCGAACGGCGCGAAGTCGCCGCTGTTCCAGTAGGACTCGAATACGGCGGCGACCTTGTCGACGACCTCGGGGTTGCGTGCGGCCGAGACGCGCACGTTCCATTCGAGCCCGGTGACCTGGGCCGAGTGCGTGAGGTTGGACGAGCCGATGTAGGCCGTCGAAAAGCCGGACCGGCGATGGAACAACCACGTCTTGGCGTGCAGGCGGGTCGTGGACACGTCGTAGGACACGCGCACTTCGGCGCCAAGCCGCTGCAGCACGGCCAGGGCCTCGGGTTCGGTGGACCCCGTGTAGGTCGTGGTCAGGATGCGCAGGTCGCGTTTGCGTTCGCAGTGTCGGTGCAGTGCTTCGCGCAACGGGCGGATGCCGCTCAGGCGGATGAACGCCATCACCACGTCGATCCGGTCGGCGGAGTCGACCTCCGCGCACAACTGCCTGCCGACGTGTGGCTCGCCGGGTGCGTTCGTCAAGAGCGTGGTGTCGAGCAGCGGAATGAGCGGCTCGGCGATCTTCTCGGGGTTGCCGTCCGGGTTGCGCGTCAGGATGGCGCGCAAGACCTGGCCTGCCGGGATCGGTGCATCCGCGTCGGCCTCGGAGTTGGGCACGGCACTCGCCACGCCCTGGCACAGAGCGCGCGCGAGCTCGATGCCGACGCGTTTGCGTTTGTCGTCTGCAATCGCAGCAACGGCGCGGCGCACGATCGCGCCGAGGTGTAGCGCGATGCGGTCGGCAGCTTCGGCGGCGCGCAGCTCTTCGCAGCGGACTTGCAGCCTGCCATCCAGCTTTGCGGTTTCCCCCTTCAGGGCTTCCGTGACGATGGATTCGTACAGGCCGCGTTCCCGTCCCTGCATGGGATCGGATCGTAGATCGTCTGCGGCCGTTCCGCTATCCCGCGACGTGCGGCACGTAGATCCGCGCGGGTTGCGGCGACAGCCCGATGGTCAGCGGGCTTTGGCCGCCGTAGTCGCCGTCGATCTGGAAGGGCGCCTGTCCATCGATGCGCAGGTGGCGCAGACGGGCGACCTCGAGGTGGCGACCGGTCCGCAGGCGGCCGAGAACGGCGCGGAGGCCGTGCCACAGCCACGCCGTGCGGGAGCGCATGCGGAACATCAGCACGTGCAGGTCGCCGCTGTCGACGTCGACGTCGGGTAGGCGCATGACGCCACCGTAGTTGCGCACGCGGGTCACCAGCACCGACGACAGGTCGTCGAATCGGCGGCCGTCGTCGGTGTGCACCGACAGGCGGG
>DRKG01000419.1 GCA_011051855.1 bacterium
CGGGCCATGCCAGCCAGTAGCGCTTGCCGGTGTGGGCGCGCGCGTCGGGCAGCGCCTCGACGACGGTGCCGCGGCCGAGCTCGTCGTCGACCGCGAACGACGGCAGCACCGCCACGCCGAGGCCGGCGATCGCCGCTTCGAGCACCATCTGGTGGTGCTCGAAGCTGGGACCGCGGCGGTCGTCGACGCCGTCGACGCCGTGCGCGCGCAGCCAGTCGCCGAAGGCATCGGGACGGCTGGTCACCTGCAGCAAGGTCGCGCGCCGCAGGTCGGCCGGTTCGCGCAGCCCCTGCTCTCTGCGGTAACCGGCGCTGCACACCAGCACGACCTCCTCGTCCATCAGCGGTTCGACGGTGGCGCCGGGCCAGTGGCCTTTGCCATAGTGGATCGCCGCATCGAGATCCTGGCTGGCGAAGTCGAACACGCTCAGCCGGGTGGTGAAGTGGATCTGCACCGCGGGATGCTCGCGCGTGAACGTCGGCAGGCGCGGGATCAGCCAGCGCGTGCCATAGGTAGGCAGGATGCCGAGCCGCAGCACGCCGCCGCCGCCGAGAGAGCCGGTGCGCAGTTCGAGTGCGCCCGCTTCGAGGCGGTCGAGGGCCGCCCGCACGTGCTCGAGGTAGCGCTCGCCGGCGGCGGTCAGGTGGATGCGCTGC
The DNA here is from genome assembly GCA_011051855.1 of bacterium. Classification (GTDB taxonomy): domain Bacteria; phylum Planctomycetota; class UBA1135; order UBA1135; family UBA2386. The sequence goes on from DRKG01000419.1 coordinate 657, forward strand.
CGGCGGCGCTGGAACAGCTCGGCGCCGAGGTGTCGTTCGAGCGCGCGGATCTGCCGGCTGACGGCGCTCTGGGTCAGGCTCAGTTCGCGCGCCGCGGCGGTGACGCTGCCGTGGAAGGCCGCCGATTCGAACGCGTGCAAAGCCGCGGTGGCAGGGACGGAACGGGACACATCATGATTCTACCGCATGAACTCATGTAGAGATGTCAGTATGCCAGTGGATATCACAAGGAGTTCCGCGAGGTAGGCTCCTGGCAGCCATGAAAACTCTTCATGAATCGACTCTGTGGGCGCTGCTCGATCGGGTCGTCGGCACGGTCCGCACCGTGCGGCTGTTCGAGGCGCTGCGCCTGCACCCGTCGTTGCTGCGCTCGCGCGGCGAGCGCGTTTCGCGGGTCGAGCTCGCGCAGGCCCTGAACATGCTGCTGTTCGAGGACGTGATCCGGCGTGTGCCGATGGCGGCCGCCTACGTGCGCGACGCGGTCCGCGCCGGCCGCAAGCTCGTGTTCGACCACGGCGCGCTGCGCACGGTGGCCGGCGACTGCGGCGCGTTGCCGCGCGGCCACGCGGCGTTCCAGCGCATCCTCGAACCGCTCGGCTTCGAGGTGGCCGGCACGTATCCGCTCGAGAAGCTCGCCATGACCGGTCGCGCCTACGCGCATCGCGATCTGCCCGAGCACGTCGCCCAGTTCTTCGTGAGCGAGCTGCACCCGGAGTGCTTCAGCGACACGTTCCAACGGGCGGTGCTGCGCGTCGTCGGTGGGTCGCGCGACCCGCTGTCGCTGCCGGCGAAGGCGTTGTTGGCCGAACTGGCCGAGCATCGCGAACTCGCCTTCGACGCGGCGGTGCTCCTGCTGCCGAACCTGGTCGGTTGCTTCGACCGCCAGCACGACGAACCGAGTTGGGCGGACTACCAGACGTTGTTGCGCGAGTCGAAGGAGATGGCTTGGATCGCGACCGAGGGCAATTCGTTCAACCACGCGACCGATCGGGTCGCCGACGTGGCCGCGGTCGCCGCCGAACAGCGCGCCCTGGGCCGGCCGATCAAGGACCGCGTCGAGGTCTCGAAGAGCGGCCGCGTGCGCCAGACGGCGTTCCTCGCCGCGCAGGTCGAACGCCTGTTCGTCGGCGAGGGCGGTGCCTTGCGCGCCGAGGTCGTGCCGGGTTCGTTCCACGAGTTCATCACTCGCGATGAAGAAGCGCCGGGTCGGCTCGACCTGCGCTTCGACGCCGCCAACGCGACCGGGATCTTCGCGATGACGTCGCGGCGCCGGCAACCGTCGGCCCGGGCCGACGCATGAGCGACGCGCTGATCGAAGAGCTGCGGGCGGCACTCGGCGAACGCGGGGTGTTGCTCCAGCCCGAGGACCGCGTGCGCTACGAACAAGGGTGGCGCTACGGCGACGGCGTCGCGCGCTGCGTGGCGCGTCCGGCGACCACCGACGAGGTGGCGGCGGCGCTGCGGATCTGCGCGCGCCACGGCACCCGGGTGGTGCCGCAGGGCGCCAACACCGGGCTGGTCGCGGCGTCGACGCCCGACACCAGCGGCGAGATGGTGGTGTTGAGCCTCGAACGCTGCAACCGCACCATCGAACTCGACGAACGCGATCGCACCGTGTTGGTCGACGGCGGCGTGCTGCTCAGCCAGCTCAACGAACGCCTGGCCGAGCACGGTATGTGGTTCCCGGTGGACCTCGGTGCCGATCCGCAGGTCGGCGGCATGGTTGCGACCAACACCGGCGGCACGCGGCTGCTCAAGTACGGCGACGTGCGCCACAACCTGCTCGGCGTCGAGGTCGTGCTCGGCGACGGCCGCGTGGTGTCGCAACTCAACCGGCTGCGCAAGAACAACACCGGCCTCGATGTGAAGCACCTGTTCTGCGGCACGACCGGGGTGTTCGGGGTGGTGACGCGAGCAGTGCTGCAGGTGGCGCCGAAGCCGGCGCAGCGCGCGACCGCGCTGGTCGGCTGTCGCGACGGCGACGCCGTGCTCGCCCTGCTCGGGGCGGTCGAACAGCACCTCGGCGACGTGTTGAGCGCGTTCGAGGTGATCGGCCGAGAGGCCCTCGACGCGGTGTTGCGGCATCAACCGGAACTGCGGCGTCCGTTCGACGAGTTGCCGGACTACGCGGTGCTGGTCGAGTTGTCGACGACGCTGCCGGCGGGATCGCTCGAACTCGACGACGTGCTCGAAGAGCGGCTCGGTGCGCATCTCGAAGAGGCCGGCGACGCGATCGCCGACGTGCTGATCGGCAGCTCCGACGAGTTCTGGCAGTTGCGTCACCACATCAGCGAGAGCTTGCGCAGCGACGGCCGCATGCTCGCCTTCGACGTCAGTGTGCCGCGCTCCTCGCTGCCGGCGTTCACCGCCCGCGTGCGCGACCTGCTCGCGGCGGAGCATGCGTTCGTGCGACTGTGCGACTACGGCCACTGGGGCGACGGCGGCAGCCACCTGAACCTGCTCTGGAACGACGGCGACGTCGCGGACGAAGCGGCGTTCAAGGCCGCGCTGCAGGACCGCATCTACGAACTCGCCGTGCGCGAGTTCGCCGGCAGCTACTCCGCCGAGCACGGCATCGGCCCGCACAACCAGCGCTTCTACGACAGCTACACCGATCCCGCGGTCAAGCGGCTGTGCTCCGTGCTCGGAGTCCACTGCGACCCGAACCGCGTCCTGGGCACCGCACGACTGTACTGAACCGGGTTCAAACAACTACCCGGCGAGGCGAAAGGCCCGGGTGACATTCCCGGTCAGGTTGTTGTTTGTACCGGGTTCAGTACTTCGCGGACCTCGAGGTTGCCGAAACGGAAGCTCGGGTGCCCCTGGCACAGTTGGACGGCGTGCTCATAGCTGTCGGCGGTCAGCACGTAGACGCCGCCGACGACCTCTTTCGACTCGACGTAGGGACCGTCCTTCACGTCGCCGGTCGGGGTGATCACCTTGCCGTCCTGGTCGGTCAGCTGGTGGCTGGAGTCGAGGTGATCGCGCATGCGTTCGCCCCACGCCTGGTGCTCCGCCAGGATCTGCGCGAAGTCCTCGGGAGTGAGCTGGCTGTAGTCGGCGGTGACGTCGCTGCGCAGGATCAGCATGTACTTGGGCATCGGTCTGCTCGCTTCTCGTGGTTGCGCCGGCAGGGCCGGCTGGGTCCGCTGGAGCAGACGATCGAAGCGGGGGCGGATCGACAGCGCCCGCAGAAAAGTCCGCGGCGGACCCGATCCACACAGGAAAGCCCCATGCCATCGGCCCGAGGCGGTGCGGCCGAGGCCCGCCGCCCGCGATCGGCCAGGTGGTATGCTTCTGCCGCGCGCCTCCATCTCGCTCGAGCCCCCGTGGAGGCGCCTTCTCTCGACCCATGCGCAGTTTCTCTCCAACCAATCTCTCCCTGCTCGGTGCTCTCGCGGCGGTGGTCGCGGTCAACGTGGTTCCGCCGGCCGTGGTGCCGACCGACGTGCAGTTGCCGGGCACGCAGCCCGGCCAGGCGACGCTGTTGCCGAGTGCTTCACTCTGCTCGGGTTGCCATGCCTACTACGATCCGGCGGTCGAACCCCACGAGAACTGGCAGGGCAGCATGATGGCGCACGCCGGCCGCGACCCCGTGTTCTGGGCGGCGCTCGCCGTGGCCGAAGGCGACTACCCCGGCAGCGGGGACTTCTGCATCCGGTGCCACTCGCCGCGCGGCTGGATGGAAGGTCGCGCGGTCCCGAGCGATGGCTCGGGGCTGGTCTCCTACTACGATGCCGACGGCATCGAATGCGGCATCTGCCATTCGCTGGTCAACCCCGACGGCTCGGAGCACCCCGGGCAACAGAGTGCTCCCTACATCGCCAACAACGGCGTCGAAGGCTTCTACGGTTCGGGCATGCAGGTGCACTCGGGCACGCAGGACCGCTATGGCCCATACGCCAACGTGATGGCTCCGCACGGGACCGTGCAGTCGTCGTTCCATCGCGAATCCGAGCTGTGTGGCACGTGCCACGACGTTTCCAACCCCGTGGTCGGCGACCTCGCGCCCAACAACGGCGCGCAGACCCCGCTGCTGCCCGGACAGTTCAGCGGCGTGCCGGGTGCCCCGGTCACGCAGAAGGCGGCGTTCCTCAACCCGCCGTTCGCCTACGGCATCGTCGAGCGCACGTTCAGCGAGCACAAGGCGAGCCTGTTGGCGTCGACGCCGGTGAGTAGCTATGCCTCGCTGCCGGCCGACCTGCAGCGTGGCGCGATCAAGCGTGCCTACGAACAGGCGCAACTCGCCGGCAACGGCGGCGACTACAAGGACGGGACGACGCGGCTGTTCAGTTGCCAGAGCTGCCACCTCGAGCCCGTGGTCGGCCAGGGGGCTTCGTTCGGCATGCCGCCGACGCGCAGCGACCTGCCCTTGCACGATCTCACCGGCGGCAACACCTGGGTGCCGACTGCGATCCAGTGGCTCGACAGTCAGACGCCGAGCCGACTCCGCCTCGGCCAGGGACTGAACGGCCTGCAGACCATGGCCATGGATCGCGGCGTCGAACGCGCCCGCAGCATGCTGCAACGGGCCGCCGCTCTCGACGTCACCGACGACACCCTGCGCGTCACCAACCTGACCGGCCACAAGCTGATCTCCGGTTACCCCGAAGGTCGGCGGATGTGGCTGCGCATCCGGTGGATGGACGAGAACCTGCAGGTGCTGCAAGAGGACGGCGCCTACGGCAGCTTCACGGCGACCGTCAACGGCAACAACTACACGGTCAATACGATCACCGATCCGAACGCGCGCGTCTACGAGACCAAGCTCGCGATCACGCAGGATTGGGCGCAGCAGTTGCTCACCATGGGGGTCGATCCGAACCTGCCACTGACGTACGACGCGGTGACGGGCAACGTGACCATGACGTTGGCGCAGCTCGCGGTGAGCCCGCCGGGGACCGCGCAGGAGACCTTCCACTTCGTGCTCAACAACAAGGTCAAGTCGGATACGCGCATTCCGCCGTATGGCTTCGACCGCGACGAGGCGGAGCGGCGCAATGCGCTGCCGGTGCCCGCGACGCAATACGGCAATCCGCCGAGCGGTGGCGCCTACGACTACTTCGACGACGTGACGTTGACGCCGCCGGCCGGCGCGTCGCGGGCGGAGATCGAATTGCTGTATCAGACGGCGAGCTGGGAATACATCCAGTTCCTGTTGCTCGCCAATCCCGGAACGAGCACGTTCCTGGCCGGTGTCGGCCAGGACTTGTTCGACGCCTACATGGCGACCGGGCGATCGGCACCCGAGACGATGGCCACGGCGCGGTGGTGCAGCATGCCGGGCACCAATGACGATCTGGTCCTGAAGACCTCCGTCAATGGTGGGCCGCTGGATACGACCTGCGCCAAGCGCGTCGCGGGCGGCGACGTGATGAACTTCGAGGTGACCAGCCCGGGCGGCACGCACCAAGCGCACGTCGCGGCGCTGTTCCTGCAGATCTACAACGCGTCGTCGCCCCCGACCGCCGGCCTGCTGCCCGGCCTTTGGCTGGACCAGGACAACGGCTACGTGCTGATCCCCGGTGTGCCCCCGGGCGGCTGGACCTTCAACATCGCCGTGCCGGCCGGCCTCAGCCCGCAGATCCTGCGTTGGCAGGCGTTGGCGTTGGGAGGCAACCCGTCGAACGGGTTCTTCGCGCTCAGCAACGCCTACGACTTCTACGAGAACTGATCCGGCCGGGCCGTCGGCTACGGGAAGCCGACGATGCCCTCGGCGGCGTCGGAGATGACGGCGCCGAGGGTGTTGCCGTTGGGGTCGAGCACGAGGGCCTGGTTGTAGAAGTGGAGTCCGAGCAGCCCCATGTTGTCGGGGATCGGCAGGATGAAGCGCGCTTCGCCGCTTTGCCCGATGAGGGGTCGCACGGCGTCGACCTGGATGTGCAGGTCGCATCCGGCGGGGGCGCCGGGAATGGGGATTGGCAGCGGCGGCCGGTCGAAGCCCATGCCCATGATTGCGAGGTTGGCGGGCAGGTCGCGCACGATGACTTCGAGTTCCTGGCCGATACGCGGGGTCTCGCGCGGGATCAGTCGCGAGGTCGGCAAGGACCCGCTGCACCCCGGGGCGAAGCCGACGTAGGTGCAGGTCTGGCTGAAGCGTGCGTTGACGGACTGCCAGTTGCCGCTGACCTGCACGTAGGAGGTGCCGGGGTCGGGTGGCGGCAGTTGGTCGGCGTTCCATTGGAA
>DRKG01000420.1 GCA_011051855.1 bacterium
GCTTCGACTACCGTCGACGGCCGGACCGCGCCCGACCGCGTGACTTCCCTGGCCGTGAACACCCCGCCTCCTTGCGGAGCGAGCAGCGTCGCGAGAACCGCCCCTGCGAAGTTCGCGATCATCGCGGCGACTCCCGCTTGCCCAACACCTCGGCCCGCAGCCGCGCGTTGGCTTCGAGCAGTTCCCGCTCGCGCGCCGCCGCTTCGGCAGCGTCAGCGTCCTGTCGGTAGCTGTCACCTAGCTGCAGGTAGGCCCTGGCGACGTGTTCGTAGAGATAGCCGGGGATCTGCCGCTGCTGCAGCAGGAAGCGCGCCCAGATGCGACGCAGCGACTCCTGGTCGCCATTCGCGAGCGCCGCTTCGGCCTCGGCAACAAGGTCTTCAGGCGTGTTGTGGCTGTTCTCGAGCGCCATCGCCTGCCGTCCGTACACCTCCGACTTGTCGCGACGCCCCGCCTTGAGGCTGTACCACGACAGTTGCTGGAGCACGATCAGGCGCTCGCTCGGCGGCATGCCCTGATAGTCGGTGAGGTACTGTTCGAGGATCTCGATCGCGCGCGCGAAGTCGCCGCGTTCGGAGGCGACCAGCGCGCGGTTGACCGGCTCGCTCATGCGCTGGGTCGGCGTCGCGGCATCCGGCTTCGGCTGCGCGGGCACGGGCTCGTGAGCATCCGGCTCCTTCTGCACTTCCGTTTCGGCTGCCGGTTGCGGCAGCAGCGCGACCACGACCATCGCGAGGATGTTGACCGCGAGCAACGTGCGCAGCAGCAGTTCGCGCCGGCGGCTCTGCGTCGCCTTGGGCGGGGACCCGGCGATGGTCTCGCCGGCCAAGTGCTCGCGCGCGGCGGCCAGCGCCTTCTCACCCTCGGCGAGAGCTGCCTCGGCGGCCCGGCGCGCTTCGGCATCGAGATCGACCGCCGGCTTCGCCCCCTTGTCGGCGGCGTCGGCCATCAGCCCGCCCAACTTGTTGTCGACCTGCTCGTCGGCGGCTTCCCGGCCGGCAGCCGGGGCGGGTTCCCTATCCTGCGCGTTTGCCGATTCGGTCCGCACCTCGGTCGCGGCTTCGGCGTCGGCCTGCGGCTCGGTGATCTTGTCGCCTTCGTCGTCAGTCACGGCTACCCCCAGAGTTCGGCCAGCTCCTCCGAGAGTCGGGGGCCGACACGTTCCCTCATCGGCATGTCATGGGTCGTTTCCCAAACCTCGGTGGTCACTTCCAGGTGCTCCGGCACGTTCAGCAGGCAGATTCTGCCGGCACCACTGTCGTGTTCTGCAACGGTCAGGAGCCAAGCGGAGAACGCAGCCGGGCTCATCTCGCACCCGCTGCAGTCGATCGCGAAACCGCGGCCGACCGGCCATTCGTCTTCCATGCCGACCACCGTGGTGTCGGCAGCGGGCCGGCCGTCGCGGCACACGCGCAGCTCCAGTTCGCGACTGCCGGGGCCCTCCACGATGCGCAGATCGCCACCGAGAGGCCGCACATCCGGCACGAAGCCTTCGGGCAGGCGCACGCGCACCACCGCGAACGCGCCGTCGTCGACGCAACCGACGTCGAGCCCGTCGGGCAACTGTGCCAGCACGTCGTCGATGACGGCCTGCGCCGGGCGGGCCAGAGGTGCCGCCGGTTCGCGCACCTCTGTCTTCAGCGCACCGCAAGCGGCGATGCGTTCGAGCAAGGCCGCCGGCCGCACCGGCTTGGCCAACACCTCGCGGATCGGTGCGCTGCGCGCGACCTCCTCGGGGTGACCGCTGACCGCCAGCACCGGACAGGTGCACTCGCCGACGAACGTCGCCGCCAGGCCGTCCGGCAGCCGCCAGTCGGTGACGACCACGTCGTATTCTTGCTCGCGCACGCACGCTCGCGCACCAGCGCAGTCCTCAGCGGTATCGACCTCGTGGCCGCGGCGACGCAACAGCATCGCCAACCCCTCCCGGATGCCGGGTTCGTCGTCGACGAGCAGGCACCGCATGCTCACGAAAGCGCGTACTGCCCGCGCGGCAGGGTGATCGTGAACCGCGTGCCGGTCGGCAGCGGCACGCAGCGCACCTCGCCGTCGCTGGCCGCGACCGTCTCGGCGACCGCGTGCAGGCCGAGCCCCGTGCCTTCACCGCTCGACCAACCGGGCTCGAAGATGCGTTCGACGTCGTGTTCGGCAACGCCGCGGCCGTTGTCCTCGACGTGCACCGCCACGCGCTCACCGTCGTGCTGGGCGGCGATGCGCACCGACGTCGCACCGGCGTTGCGCGCGTTCTCACACAAGTTCTCGATGGCGCGCTCCAGCAGGAACCGGTTGCCGCGCACGACCGCCGACGGCGGCACGCTGATGACGTCGACCCGATGGCGCGCGGCGATGGTACGCAGCAGCTCTTCGAGGTCGACGCACGACTGCGCCGTCTGCTGCTCGCGCGCCATCTGCAGCCAGCCGTCGATCAGCCCGGTCATGCGATCGAGATCCTTCAACACGCCATCGAGCACGATCGCGCGCGGGTCCTCGGCGTCGACCATGTCGCGCGCCAGCATCGCGCCGGTCATCGCCGATGCGAGCGGGTTGCGGAGTTCGTGGCCGATCAGGCCGGGCAGATGGTCGCTGCGCACGCCGCTCATGCCAGCACCTTGCTGCGCATCGGCCGATCGCCGAGCTCGTAGACGCGGATCTTGTTGTAGAGCGTGGTGCGGTTGATCCCGAGGATCGACGCCGCGCGGCTGATGTTCCACTGCGTGTCGTCGAGCACTTTGGCGACCAATTGTGATTCCAGCGCGCGGATCGAGCGGTCCTTGCCATCGAGCACCAGCGCGGTGCGATCGATCTCATCGCTGCCGTCCGGCGCACCACCGGTGAACTTCGGCAGGTGCACCTCGTCGATCATTCCGTTCGGACAGACGATGCAGGCGTGCTCGATCGCGTTGCGCAGCTCGCGCACGTTGCCCGGCCAGCCATACTCGGTCAGCGTTTCCATCGCCTCTTCGGTGAAGCCGGACAGCGCCTTGCCCATCTGCCGGCCGATCTGGTCGAGGAAGAAGTGCGACAACAGCGGCACGTCGGCGGCGCGTTCGCGCAGAGGGGGAACGTGCACGGCCATCACGTTGAGGCGGTAGAACAGATCCTCGCGGAAGCCGCCGGACTGGACCATCTGGCGCAGGTCGCGATTGGTGCTGGCAATGATGCGCACGTCGACCGGCACGTCCTGCACGCCACCGACGCGCCGGAAGGTCCGTTCTTGCAAGACGCGCAGTAGCTTGGCCTGCAGCGTCGGCTCCATCTCGCCGATCTCATCGAGGAACAGCGTGCCGCCGGTGGCGACGGCGAACAGCCCGTCCTTGCCTTCGCGGCTGGCGCCGGTGAACGCGCCCGGCTCGTAGCCGAACAGCTCCGCTTCGAGCAGCGCCTCGGTCAGCGCCGCACAGTTGACCGCGACGAACGGCCCGTGGCGGCGCGAACTGCGCTCGTGCACGCAGCGCGCGACCAGCTCCTTGCCGGTGCCGCTCTGGCCGGTGATCAACACGGTCGTGTCCGGCGCATGTGCGACCTGATCGATGCGCGTCTGCACCTCGCGGATCGCGGGCGACAGGCCGACGAGTTCGGTCGACGTCAGTTCCCGCACACGATCCTGCAACCAGGTCAACTCGTTCTTGAGCTGGCGCGTCTCGAGCACGCGGCGCACCGTGGCGAGGATGCGATCGCCGGAGAACGGTTTCTCGATCACGTCGCTGGCGCCCTTCTTCATCGACTCGACCGCCTTGGCGACGGTGCCGTAGCCGGTCAGGATCAACACGTCGGGCGACGGCGTGCCCTGGCGGAACTTGCCGATCGACGACATGCCGTCGGCGCCGGGCAGGTTGAGGTCGAGGAAGACGATGTCGAATGCGCGCGCGCCGACCCGGCGCAGACCTTCTTCGGCGGTGCCGGCGGTCTCGACATGCAGGCCCTCGTGCTGGAGCAGGCTGCGCAGACCTTCGCGCACACCCTCTTCGTCATCGACGATCAGAACGCGGGGGAGTCCGGGGAAACTGAGGTTCTTCATGTGCCGACCTTGTTCTGTTTTCCAGCACGCACAGGGGGTTGCGGCCGGGCTGGTCTTGTCGACCTTGCCATGGGGCTTTTCGGCACGAACACCCGTCGACCTTTTGGCCAGTTCCGCGAAAAACGTGGCGAAACGCTCCTCTCTCCCGGCCAACGCCTCAAGGACGCGACAGTCCCGCCGGATGATGTCCCCGGAGTCAACTACCCGAAACCAGGCAAACAGGAGCAACGGGGATCATGGGCCTCAGAGTCAACACGAACGTCACTTCCATCAACGCGCAACGGAACCTGTCGTCGGTCACCAACCGGCTGAGCACGAACTTCCGGCGGCTGTCCACCGGCCTGCGCATCTCGACCGCGGCCGACGACGCCGCCGGTCTCGCGATCTCGGAGCGTCTGCGCTCGCAGGTGCGCTCGCTCGAGCAGGCCAAGCGCAATGCCAACGACGGCATCTCCTTCGTGCAGACCGCCGAAGGTGCGCTCAACGAGGTCAGCTCGATCCTCGTGCGGTTGCGCGAACTGTCGATCCAGGCCAGCAACGGCTCGGTCAGCGACCAGGACAAGTCGACGCTGAACGAAGAGTTCACCAGCCTGGTCAGCGAGATCAACCGCATCGGCCGATCGACCGAGTTCAACGGCATCAAGCTGCTGGACGGCTCGTCGAGCGCGGTCAGCTTCCAGGTCGGCTTCGGCACCACCTCCGGCATCGACACGCTGTCGGTCTCGCTGTCGGCCGCGCTCAGCACCTCGCTGGCGCTGGATTCGCTCGACATCGGCTCGACCGGGTCGACCACCACCGCGATCACCAACATCGACGCCGCGATCAACACCATCAGCTCGCTGCGCGGCTCGCTCGGCGCGGTGCAGAACCGCCTCGGCAGCACGATCAACAACCTGGCGATCCAGACCGAGAACCTCAGCGCCGCCGAATCGCGCATCCGCGACGTCGACGTCGCCTACGAAACCGCGCAACTGACGCGCAACAACATCCTGCAGCAGGCCTCGATCTCGGTGTTGGCGCAGGCCAACGCCCAGCCGCAGTCGGCGCTGTCGCTGCTCGGCTAGCCCAATACGACAAGGCAATCGCCCGCAACGCACGGCGTCGCCCCACACCGGGGGCGGCGCCGTGTCGCGTTGTGGCCGGGGTAATCGGGCTAAAGCACGAAGCTCGCGGGCCGGACAATCAGGGCGAGCCCCTAGGGGTTTCCGCCAGCATCATGAGCGTCCGCATCACCGACCAACCGACCTTCTTCGCCCAGCGCCATCTCGCCCGCCTCACCACCGAAACCGGCACCTCGATGCGTCGCCTGTCCTCGGGGCTGCGGATCTCGACCGCGGCCGACGACGCCGCCGGCCTCGCCATCTCGGAACGCCTGCGCGCCCGCATCCGTTCGCTCGACCAGGCCCGGCGCAACGCCACCGACGGCATCTCCCTGCTGCGCGTGACCGAAGGCGCACTCGGTTCGGTCTCGGACATGCTGGTGCGCATGCGCGAACTCGCGATCAACGCCCGCAACGGCACCCACGGCCCGACCGACCTGAAGGCGCTCGACACCGAATACCAGGCGCTACTCGACGAGGTGGCGCGCACCGGCGAGGCCTCGTCATTCAACGGTCTGTCGCTGCTCGACGGGAGCACCCGCAC
>DRKG01000421.1 GCA_011051855.1 bacterium
ACCGGAGCAGGTTCCCCCACTGAGGAACCCGACAAATCTCCATTGTCAAAGCACTTGCCCACCGACCGCCAGCACCTAGCCTGATAATGACTCGCCCCACAAGACCGCATGCGCACCGGTTCCTTGCCGTCGGCCGCAGCGGACCTCCTCCATCAGTCGCTGGAGCACCTCGCAGCCCCCGCGATCGTCGTAGAAGGCCCGGATGCACCCACTGTTCGCCTCGCCAATGCTTCAGCTCGCCACCACGGGATCCATGCGGGAGACCCGGCGCTCGCCGCGCTCGGACGCTCACTGCACGCACCTCCCGACGAAACAGCCGCACTGGCCAAGGTCCTGAGCAGCGCCACCCCGACCACTTCGCGGTGGAGCCATCCGGACCAGGGCGCGATCACGCTGCGCGTCACCCCGCTCGCGATCGACGGAGACGGCTCCCCGCCATGCGTGGTGACCTGGTCGACCGCATCCGCTCCCGCCTCTTCCGAACCGCTCCAGCGCGCAAACGCACGAACGGCCGGCGACGACGAACAGGCACTCAGCGCCGTCGTGGACGACAGCCCAATCGGCATCCAGGTGCTTCTACCCGACGGTCGACCGCTGCGCACGAACCCGGCGATGCACACGATCCTGGCGACCGCCACCGCGGCGGACCACCACCCCCCGTGCAGCCTGATGCGGATTCCGCTGGCGCAATGCCACGGACTCGACCTCGCGTTCGAGCGGGCCGCGAGCGGTGAAGTAGCCCACGTCGAACGTTGCTCGATTCCAGCCGGCGATAGCCAGAGATGGCTCGACTGCGACTTCTTCCCGGTCTTCGACCAGAACCGCAAGGTCACCGGCGTGGTCGCATTCGCGCGCGACATCAGCAAGCGCGTCACCGCGCAACAGCAACGGGAAGCCCTCGAAAAGCAACTCCGGCAATCGCAGAAACTGGAGGCGATCGGGCGTCTGGCCGGTGGCGTCGCACACGATTTCAACAACGTGCTGACTTCGGTGCGGGGCTACGCGGACATTCTCCTCCTCGGCATCGCGCCGGACCACCCACACCGCGAGCTCGTGCAACAGATCCACCGGGCAGCGGAGCGTGGTGCGGCTCTGACCCGACAGCTCGCCGCCTTCGGCCGCGTGCAGATCACACGCATCGAGACCTTCGACGCCAGCAATGCGGTGATCGAGATGATGCCGATGCTGCGCCGCCTGCTCGAGACCAACATCCACGTCGACCTGACCGCGAAGGGTTCCGCCCCGGTGCGCGCCGACCGCAGCCAGCTACAGCAGGTGCTCGTCAACCTGTTGATGAACGCGCGCGACGCGATGCCCGATGGGGGCACGATCCATGTCTCGGTCGAGCCGGTCCATGTCGGCGGTGACCGCCCGAAGATGCGCCTGAAGGTGCAGGACAGCGGCCTCGGCATGGACGAAGCAACCCGGCAGCGCGTCTTCGATCCATTCTTCACCACCAAGCAGTCGGTCGGCACGATCGGCCTCGGCCTGTCGACGGTCTACGGGATCGTCAAGGAAGCGGGCGGCACGGTCGGCATCGACAGCCGCGAAGGCGAGGGCACGACCGTCTGCATCCTGTGGCCGCTGGCCACGGCGGACAATCCCGCACCCACCCCCGATTCCGAGCCCAGCTCCTCTGGCGACCGACCGCCGCGGGATGTCACGATCCTGGTGGCCGAAGACGACGCGACCAACCGCGCCCTGGCCGTGCGCGTGCTCAAAGACCTCGGCTACTCCGTCCTCGCCGCCGAGGACGGCCAGGCCGCGCTCCAACTCGCAGCCGAGCAGGAGCACATCGACCTGCTGCTGACGGACGTGGTGATGCCGGGCCTCGGCGGGCGTCAACTCGCCGAGCGGCTCGCGCACGTCCACCCCGAAGCCGGCGTGTTGTTCACCAGCGGTCACACCACCGACGACGTGCTGCGGCAAGGTATTCGCGAAGACGGCGTCGCCTTCCTGCCGAAACCGTACTCTACCGAACAACTCGCGCACGCGGTCCGAGACTCCCTGCGATCCATGGATTCGCATACCCGGCGCGAGTAGCCAATGCGCCAGCCCGATCTAACCCGATCTATGCATGAAGCAGCGCCCCCGGTGCGCGCAATCCGCGTCCAGGCAAGGAGGGCGACCGCCTGACGCCGCATGGGCGTGGATTGTGCGTGCCGGGGGCTCTGTTTCATGCATAGATCGGGCTAGCATGAGCAGCCGATGGGAAGCCTCCTCCCGGCCAAGCGGCACCCGCTCGCCACGGCGCTCCTCGTTCTCGTCTCGCTGACGGCAACGACGATCGCCCAGGAGTTCGTGGCGAAGGCCCGGCAACAGACGGCGGCCTCGGCGCCCGACAGCGCAGCCCGGTTGCAGGCCCTGCTAGCCGAGGCGCGCGTCCTGCTCCGCTACGACCTGACCGAGGCGACCACCACTGCCAGACAGGCCGCGCAGCTCGCTGCGACCATCGGCGACCAGGCCGCTCGCGCCCATGCCCTGGCAACCGAAGCCGTCGCCGCCGCGACCTACATCGGGCCCGACGAAGCTCAGAACAAGGCCAGAGCCGCGATCCGGCTCCTGCCGGCCGACGCACCCCTGGCTACGCAGGCCTACGTGTGGCTCGCCAAGACCACGGTGCACTACACCATCGACGACATGGAGGAGTGCCTGATCGCCCTGCGCCGTGCTGTCGACCTCGCTGACGAAGCAGACGAAACCGACCTGATCGTCAAGTCACGCATCCTGACGATCGGGGCCGTCGGTTGGCGTGACGATCCGATCACCGGCGCCCAGGACATGCTCGCCTTCGCTCAGACGGGCGCATCTCCACCGGTGCTGCTCGAAGCGAAGGTGCTCGCCACCGTCACCCGTCGCGGCGGCGGCGTGGTTGCCGACTACGAACGGGATCTCCGCACGCTGCTGGCTTCGGCGGTCCGCCTGGGTGATCGCGCAGCCGCCGGTTTCGTGCAATCGTGCCTGGCACGCCTCTACGCCCCCGAGGATCCCGACCGCGCCTACCGGCTCGCCAGCGAGGCCCTGGCGACCTTCCGCCAATGGGGCAACCGCGAACACATCGCCCTCGCCCAGCACTATCTCGCCAAGCTGGCCATGCACCGCGAACCGCCGGACGAGGCACTCGAACGGATCGACCTGGCGATCGCGGAGCTCGACGGCATGGGCATGCTCGACAGCACGATCACGGTCCTCGAAACGGCGATCCACATCGCTTCGGTGCAGGGGCTGGCCGACAAGGCGCGCGCGTACGGCGAACAACACGACATGCTCCAGAAGCAGATCACCAAGCGCCATACACGCGGCTACCGCAGTCGGTTCTGGCGCGAGGTGAACGACCTCAGCAAGAGGCTCCGCGCGACCCAACGCCACCACCAGGAAGAAGTCGAGGACCTCGATGCCCGGCTGACCAATCTGGCCCTGGTCTCCGGTGGCACGATCATCCTGCTGCTGGTCATCGCCAGCCTGCTGCAGTTGCAGAGCCAGCGGCGCGTCGCGCGCGCCAACAAGGAACTGCAGGAAGCGCTACAGACATCGCAAGCCCTGCAGGAAGAACGCGCCGCGCTGCAACAGAACCTCCAGCAGATCGAACGGCTCGACAGCATCGGCCTGCTCGCCGGAGGCTTTGCCCATGACTTCAACAACATCCTGGTCGGCGTGCGGGGCAACGCCCAACTGCTGCAGATGGACGAGAACCTGTCCGCCGAGCAGCAGCAGATGCTGAGCCAGATCGTGCTGGCCAGTGATCGCGCAGCCGGCCTCTGCCGAGACATCCTCGCCTACGCGCACGCCTCGCCGACCCCGATGATGGTGATCGATCTGCGCGACGTGCTGACCGGCCTGATCCCCCTCGCGCAGGCCGGCTTCGGCTCCGGCATCGAGATCACCCTCGACACCGGCAACCACCCGATGCCCGTCGAGGCGGATCGCGCGCAGATCGAGCAGGTCTTCCTGAACCTGATCGTCAATGCCGGCGACGCAATCGGGGATCGCGGCACCATCCGTATCTCGATCGACGAGTGCCATCTCGGGGGACGGCCTCCAAGCGGCAACTGGTTCGGCGAGTTCACCGGGGAGCCGCGCGACTGCATCGCGGTCAGCGTGCTCGACAATGGCCACGGCATGCCGCCGGAGACGATCCGCCG
>DRKG01000422.1 GCA_011051855.1 bacterium
CTCGAGACCCGGCGCGCCGTCGAACGGCAGGGCCACGCGTTCGCAGAGCGCGCGATCGCGATCACCACCGACGGCAGTCGCTTGCACCAGCGCGCCGAACGGGAGGGATGGCTCGCCACCTTCCCGATGTGGGATTGGGTCGGCGGCCGCACGTCGATCGCGTCGGCGGTCGGGCTCTTGCCGGGGGCCTTGCTCGGCATGGACGTGCGCGCGTTCCTGGCCGGGATGGCGGCGATGGACGACGCCACCCGGCGCCCGGACGTCTGGCAGAACCCGGCCGCGATGCTGGCCGCGTTCTGGCACCGCGAGGGCGACGGCCGCGGCGAGCGCGCGATGGTGGTGCTGCCCTACAAGGATCGCCTGTTGTTGCTGTCGCGCTACCTACAGCAACTGGTCATGGAATCGCTCGGCAAGGAGCGCGATCGCCAGGGCAAGGTCGTGCACCAGGGGCTCGCCGTCTACGGCAACAAGGGCTCCACCGACCAGCACGCCTACGTGCAGCAGTTGCGCGACGGCCGCCACGACTTCTTCGCGACGTTCGTGCGCGTGCTGCGCGACCGCGGGGAAGGCCACTTCGAGGTCGAGCCGGGGGTCACGTCGGGCGACTACCTCGACGGCTTCCTGCAGGGCACGCGCCGGGCGCTCGCCGACAACGGCCGCCACTCGGCGACGATCGGCGTCGATCGGCTCGACGAGCGCGTGCTCGGCGCGTTGGTCGCGCTGTTCGAGCGCACCGTCGCGATCTACGCCGAGCTGATCGACACCAACGCCTACCACCAGCCCGGCGTCGAGGCCGGCAAGCGGGCGGCGGCCGAAGTGCTGGCGCTGCAGGCGAAGCTGCTGGCGGCCCTCGACGACGCGGCGCAGGATTGCCGGGCATTGGCGGCGAAGGTCGATGCCGACCCGGCGGACTGCTGGCCGATCCTGCAGCACCTCGCCGCGAATCGGGCCGACGTCGCGGTCGTGCGCGGGCACGATCCTCGGCAGGCGACGTTCGCGCTGCGGGCGTGACGCGCCGCTCGGTGTGGCTCTTGTTGGCGCTGGTCGCCTGCCGCGCCGGGGAGCTGGAGGCGGTGCCGCCGCGCGCACGCTCCGAGCCGTGTCGGGTGACGATCGAGTTCGATCCGCCGCTGCCGGTGGGTGCGGAACTGGTCGTGCGGCACGAGAGCGGGTTCACCGTGCGGCTGCAGGTGCCGCCGTCGGGCGTGGATCTGCGGGTGCCGCAGGGCCCCGCAACCCTGGTGTTGCATCTGGCCGGAACCCGGCGCGAGACGGTGCTGCGCGCCGCCGACGGCACCGTGCTGCGGTGGGAGTGGCGAACGCGCTGACCGCGAGGTGTTGTGGCCGCGGCGCCGAAGTTGTGGAACGGTACGTGGCTTTCGGGGCACGGACCCGCTACCGTCCCAACGCTTTCCCGACCACCCTGGAGAAAGCGACTTGGCTGAGTTCCTCGGCGAAGGCCTTACCTACGACGACGTCCTGCTGGTGCCGCAGAAGGCCTCGGCACTGCCCCGCGACGTCGAGACCGCGACCCGCTTCTGCCGGGGCGTGATGTTGCAGGCGCCGATCGTCAGCGCCGCGATGGACACGGTCACCGAGTCGCGCATGGCGGTGGCGCTCGCTCGCCAAGGCGGCATCGGCATCGTGCACAAGAACCTGTCGGTCGACCAGCAGGTGATCGAGGTCGACAAGGTCAAGCGTTCGGCCAACGGCGTCATCGTCGACCCCAACACGCTGGCGCCGGAGGATCCGGTCGGTCAGGCCAAGGACCTGATGCGCACCCACAAGATCAGCGGCCTGCCGGTGGTCGATGCTCGCCGCGTCGTGGTCGGCATTCTGACCAACCGCGACCTGCGCTTCGTCGACGACCGCGAGGCCCGGGTCGGCGACGTGATGACGCACAAGGATCTGGTCACGGCGCCGCCGGACACGACGCTCGAGCAGGCGCGCCAGATCCTGCGTTCCAACAAGGTCGAGAAGCTGATCCTGGTGCGCGACGACGGCACGCTCGCCGGGCTGATCACGATGCGCGACATCCGCGGCACCGAGGAGTATCCGATGGCCGCGCGCGATGAGCGCGGGCGGCTCTTGGTCGGAGCCGCCGTCGGCGTGCACGACCTCGAACGGGTCGGCCGTCTGGTCGAAGCCGGCTGCGACGTGATCGTCGTCGACACCGCGCACGGCCACAGCCAGAACGTGCTCGACACCGTCGCGGCGATCAAGCAACAGTGCACGATCCCGGTGGTGGCCGGCAACGTCGGCAGCTACGACGGCGCCAAGGCGCTGGTCGACGCCGGCGCCGACGGCGTCAAGGTCGGCATCGGGCCGGGGTCGATCTGCACCACGCGCGTGGTGACCGGCTGCGGCGTGCCGCAGTTGACCGCCGTGCTCGAAGCCGTGCGCGCGTGCGCGCCGGCCGACGTGCCGGTGATCGCCGACGGCGGCATCCGCCAATCGGGCGACATCGTCAAGGCGCTGGCGGCGGGGGCCTCGACGGTGATGCTCGGTTCGTTGCTCGCCGGCACCGAGGAATCACCCGGCGAGACGATTCTCTACCGGGGGCGCCAGTTCAAGGCGGTGCGCGGCATGGGCTCGCTCGGCGCGATGGAGCGCGGCTCGGCCGATCGCTACGCGCAGGCCGAGGTCACCGAGAAGATGAAGTTCGTGCCGGAAGGCGTCGAGGGCATGGTGCCTTACAAGGGCCACGTCGCCGACTACGTCTACCAACTGGTCGGTGGCATCCGTTCCGGCATGGGCTACTGCGGCGCGCGCACGCTGGCGGAGCTCAACGAGAAGGCGAAGTTCTTGCGCGTCAGCGCGGCGACCCTGCGCGAGTCCCACCCGCACGACATCCAGATCACCAAGGAGGCGCCGAACTACAGCGGCGAAGCATGAGCCAGCCTGAAGATGCCGTCACCGGCGGCGTGCTGATCGTCGACTTCGGTGCGCAATACTGCCAACTGATCGCGCGGCGCGTGCGAGAACTGGGCGTCTATTCTCGCATCACCGTGCCCGAGCGCGCGATGTTCATCCTCGAACACATGCGGCCGAAGGCGGTGATCCTGAGCGGTGGGCCGCGTTCGGTCTACGCGCACGATGCCCCCGACCTCGATCCGGCCCTGCTCGAGCAGGGCATCCCGGTGCTCGGCATCTGCTACGGCCTGCAGTGGCTGGCGCAGCACACCGGCGGCGAGGTCAC
>DRKG01000423.1 GCA_011051855.1 bacterium
CACCGCCCGCCGTTTCGTGCACACAGAGAAGGCGTGTCCGACGCCTACCTGATGTTGGCCGTCGCCGAGGGCTTCGGCGAATCCCCCGCTGCGGCGATCCTGCGCCCCGATGTCGACCCCGACGCGGTGCTGGCCGCGCCGCCCGCACCGCCGGACGTGCCGCCGCGGGTCGCCCGACAACTGCAAAGGCCCGACCTCGCCTCGCGGGCCGCCGCGATCCACCGGCGGGCGGAGGACCTCGGCCTCAGGGTGATGACGCCCCGTGACCACGACTGGCCGGTGCGCATGAGCGAACAGCCGGTCGCCCCGCTGGTGCTGTTCGTGCGCGGCGACCCCTGCGCCCTGACGCGGGCACCGGCGGCCGCGCTGGTGGGCAGCCGCACGCCGACGCCGTACGGGATCGACGCGGCCAGCGAGCTGGCGCGCTCGCTCGCCGACGCCGGCACGGTGTTGTGGAGCGGGCTCGCCCGCGGGGTCGACCGGCTTGCCCACGAAGCGGCGGTACGCGGCGGAATGCCGACCGTGGCCGTGCTGGCCGGCGGCCTCGATCGCGTCTACCCCGGCGAACACGTCGGCCTGGCCGACGCGATCGTCGCCGGCGGCGGCGCGCTGATCAGCGAGCTGCCCCCCGGCCGGCGCGCCCGGCGCGGCCACTTCATCCGCCGCAACCGCCTGCTCGCGGCCGGGCCGCGCGCGGTCGTCGTCGTCGAAGGCAGCCTGGCGTCCGGCGCCTTGCACACGGCCCGCTTCGCGGCCGACTGCGACACCGACGTGTTCGCGGTGCCCGGTCCCTGGCAGAGCGAGCGCAGCCAGGGCTGCCACCGCCTGATCGCCGAAGGTGCCGGCATCGTCGAGAGCCCGGGGGCACTGCTGCAGGCGCTGGGGCTCGGCGCGGCCGAGGCGCGGACCGCCACCCACTGCCAACTGCGGGCGGAGGAGCGCGCGATCCTGACCCAGCTCACCGCCGGGCCGCGGCCGGGCGACCTGCTGCAGCGCGAAGCCGGCCTCGACCGGGCCGCGTTCCTGCGGGCGTTGTTCGGTCTGCAACAGCGGCAGCGCATCACCCGCCTGCCGGGCGATCTGTGGCGCGCGGTCGGGCGGTGAAGCCGCTCTTCCCGTCTCGGTGCCCGCCTACCAACCGATGACCAGCGCCAGCGCGAGCATGCACGCGACCAGCACGGCGGTCCACACCGCCCAGCGCACCGTGCGCGCGACCGCCGAACGCAGCGTGTCCTGCAGGTTGTCGTGGTGCTGTCCGACCACGACGACCGCGATCAGGAACAGGACCGGCACGTAGACCGCGATGCGGAACAACAGGTTCATGCGCCGGCCTCCTTGCCTGCCGCGGCGTTCGCGGCACCGGTCGCGACCGGAAACACCGAACGCTCGGCCACGGTATAGGCGTCGCACATCACGACGAGGTTCATGAGACCGGCGACCGTGCACAGCACGATGCCGAGATCGAGGTCGATCGGAGTGCCGGCGCTCTGCATCGGACCGGTCACCAAGGCGGCGAACAGAGAGCCGCCGCCGAACAGATTCTGGCCGATCCACCAGACCATGTAGTTGGCGCGATCGACCGCGTGGCCACTCGAGACCAGCAGCCCGAGAGCGAATACGACCAGCACCGCGATGCCCATCGCGACGCCCTTGTCCTTCTGGCCGGCGCGGGCGTGGCCGAGGCCCGGAACGAGCCACGACAGCGCGGCGCAAAGCGCCGGGTCGGCGGTCGGTGCAGGGCGGCTCTCCCCTTCGGCCGGGCGCAGGTCGCGGCGCAGACGCAGCTCCCAGTGGGCCTGTGCCGCCCAGAAGGCCGCCAGCATGCCAGACGCCGCCGTCAAGAAGCCGCAGATGTGCTCGAAGTCGCGCGGCATGCGCTCGAGGCGCAGGCCCTCGGGCGAACCGTCGAACGCCAGTAGGGCGCCGACGAGGTTGCCGGGCAGGTTCAGCACCTCGGGCAGCACCGCGAGGCCGAAGCGCGACAGCGTGCTGGCGACGGAGCCGCTATCGTCGGGATTGCTCAACCCCCAGTAGAACAGGCGTTCGCCGACGACCACCCAGCCGGCGAAGAACAGCGCCGTGCAACTGAGGAACGCAGCAGCCGCACGCGCCTTCTGGCCGAGCTGGAACTGCAGCAGGCCGGGCACGAAGCCCATCAGGAACGGGCCCCAGCCGAGACCCTTCGCCGGATCGATGCCATCCTTGGTCACCATCGGGCGGACAGGTTAGCGGCGTGACCCGGCAAAGCGCACAGGTTTGTTTGGCCGGTGCAGACGGCCACGCACAGCGACCTGCTCGCGGCACCCGCCTACCTTCCCCCGGCCGACAGCTCGACCACCGCGCGCGTCTGCTTCGGCCCCACGACTGCGGATCCAAGGGACCGCCCACCAAGATCCTGCACCTCTAGCTCGCGGATCGACGATGGCAGCCAGACCTGACAGCGATCGCCTCCGAACGCCCCGAACCACGGCCCTGCCACCAGACGCCAGGCGCTCGGCGTTCGACCTTGCCTCTGCAACTCCACGGCGACGCGACGCCCCGCATCCGCCACGATCCGTGCACGAATGCCACTCGCCGGCAGCTCGATCTTCCTGGGCTGGATCGGATCCCAAGCCACGGCAAGCGGGTTCCGTTGCGCCGCCGGCTCGACCTCGACCGAGTAGGTGCCCACCGGGAGCTCGCCGGCCGTTCTGCCGAACGCATCCGCCCGGAGCCGGTGCACGTTGCCGATGCGCATCGCCTGCCACCCTGCGGCAACGCGTTCGAACTGTGCCCGGCAACTCAACGTGAGCACCACATCGGCCAGCGGATCGCCATCCGGATCCACTGCCTCGATATACACCGATGCCACCTGGCGCGCAGTCAGGGTCACCACGAGGTCCGCGTCACCCGGTTGCCCCACCAGCATGTGCCGCTCCCCGTTCTCGAGCAGCACTTCGATCGTCGTTGCCTCGGTGCGGACGTTCACGCGCACGGCATGGGCCGGCAGGTCGGCATGGTGCACGTCCACTTCGCCCTCCCTGATCGCGGCGATTCGAGCGCCTTGCGCGCGCAGGTGCAGGCTGCGGCACGGCAGGTGCGCGCTCTCCTCCGCGAGCATCTGCCAGCCGTGGTCGGCAACGGTGATGCGCCGTTCGTAGCGCAGCTCACCGCCGACGAAGCCTTGCAGGCACACCTCGCGGCCGGCGGGCAGTTCCCAGGGTTGCTTCGCACTCCCGCGCGCCTGCACGACTTCGCGCACCATCGTGCCGCCACCCTGTGCATCCATGGCGACATCGGAGCAGCGCCATAGCACTGGTGCGGGTGCTGGCCGCTCGAGGAGTATGCGTCCCGAAACTCTCGGAAAGACGACCAGGCGGACACTGTTTCCGTCCGGTGCAGAGAAGCCAACGCGCGCCGGGTAGGCACCGCCTCCGAGCACCCAGAGGTGTCGGGGGCCGATCCAATCCGCGCCTACCCGCAGTCGCCCCGAAGCGTCGGTCTCACCGAGGTGGATCGGACCGTGTCCGCCCTCGATGTGGACGATGCCGACGGCAACCCCACCGACCGGCAAACCGGCAACGGTCTCGGTATGGACGTCGAGGATCCGCCGGCATGGCTCCAAGTGCACAAGCACCCGTCCGCCACGCCGCTCCAGGGAGCTCGCCTGGGCTATGGCCGGTTGGTAGAGGCTGTGACTGACTTCCAGCCGCGCGCGATCATCCAGCTCGATCCGTCCAAGAACGAGGCGGCCACGGTCGTTCGTGCGACCGAGGGTGCGTTCCGAGCCATCGAAGCGCAGCAGGTCCGCTCTTGCCCCGGCAACGGGTAGGCCATCAGGGTCCTGCACGCACAGGGTCAACTCGGGCCGGGGCACCACCCACACCGTCACCCAACCGTCCACCAAGGTGAGGGCGGCCGGTTCCGCGAACCATTCCCGATCTACCACCCTGATGCGCCACGCACCGGGGCCGAGCAGCACTTGCCCAGAGTCGTTCGATACGCCCGCACTCCAGGCCTGTGCATCGGTGGACTTCCGGGGCTGCCATTGCACCCTTGCACCCACCACTGGGCGAATCGTCGCGGCGTCTTTCAGGATCACGCCGCAGACCGGCTCTGGTTGCCCGGACCCAACCGTGCGAACCGGGGGCACCGGGTCCTCGTCGCCCGACATGTCACCCGACGCGTCGCCCTGTTCGCGCACGGATTCGGCAGCATCCACCGGCGACACCGTCGGCTGCGGAGACGGGCCAGACCACGACGAGAATGCGAACGCCAGCGCGAGCAGGCCCACCACCAAGCACAGGACGGCCGAAGTGCGCTTCATCCCCGGCCTGCTCCCTACACCTCTCGGTAGGTGCCCATGCCGAATCGGGTGTCGGTATCCTTGGGGTCCACGATCTGTATCGCTCGCCCTGGAGCCACAACCACCGTCGGCTGCGTCCCGTATGTCCAGTTCATGGCTTCGTGAACTTGAACGACGTCACCATTCGCGTCCAGTGTCACCACGCGAATCTGCAGCGTGGGCGTGGATTGTGCGTGCCGGGGGCACTGGTTCGCGCATCGACCGGGGCTACCTCCGCGCCAACCGATCGACCGCGAGGAACGCTACCAGGTAGATCCCGACCGCCGCGATCAGCACGACGGTGAAGCCGAAGTTCATCGACACGATCACGGTCGCGACCGAGCCGACGACGGTCGCCGAGCCGTTGACCGCCCAGGCCCACGGCACGAAGCCCGGCGACAGCTTGTGCAGCAGCGAGACGCCGTGGGCGAACGGCATGCCGAGCAAGAGGCCGAGCGGCGCGACCATCGCGCCGGCGACCAACGCCCGCGTCGGCAGTTCCTCGCCGATCGCCTGCGCGACCCACTGGTCCCCGAACAGCACCACCGCGGCGATGCAGGCGGCGATGCCGACGGGGATCGCCCGCGCGCACCACACGCCGCCCTTCAGGAACGGCGCCGACAGGAAGCTGCCGATGCCGGTGAAGATCAGGATCGAGAACAGCGTGACGACGATCGAATACAGCGGCTGCCCGAGCAGCAGCGTCAACTTCTGCATCATCGCGATCTCGATGAAGATGAAACCGATCCCGATGCCGCAGAAGTAGACCAGGAAGCGCAGCGGGTGCGCCGCCTTCGCCGTGCGGCGCTTGAACAACAAAGGCACCACGATCAATAGCAGCGCCACGCCCGCCGAGATGCCGAGCTGGCGCCACAGGAAGACCGGGTTGCCCTGGCTGACCTCGGTCGCTTCCTCGAGCAGCTTCTTCGCCTCTTCCGAGGGCGTGTCCCAGCGGGTGAAGTTGAAGAAGTAGGGCTTGTCGTCGGTGGTCGGCGTGATGTTGCGCGGGAAGTCCTCGATGAACGCCGCCTTGTCCTTCTCCTTGATGAAGCGCTCGACGATGTGGCCACCGAGCTCGCGTCCCGGCAGGTAGAGGCGGCCGAGGCCGGTCTCGGTGAGGAACGCCTCGATGCGCGCGACCTCCTCCTCGGGGAACGGCCCCTTGCGCACCAGCACCGTCGTCAGACCGTCGTTCTGCGCGGTGACCACCGCCACCGAGCGCTCGAAGTCGGCCACCCCCATGCGTCGGAACGCCTCGTCGATGTTCGCCAACAGCCGCAGCCGTTCCATGTCGGCGCCCATGCGGGTGATCTGCAGGATGCCGCCGTCGGCGAGCCGGGCGTACATCTGCTCGATCGCCTCGACCGTGTACAGATAGTTCTCGGCGAGCACGTAGGCGCCGCTCGCGAGCGAGGTCCACGTGTCGATGCCGGTCATCTGGATGATGTCGTAGCTGGCGCTTTCGCGCATCAGCGCCGACCGCCCTTCATCGCAGACCAGCTCGATGCTCGGGTCCTCGAGCAACTGCTTGGAGAACTCGGGCGCGACCTTGCGGTGGATCTCGAGCACGCCTTCGTTGAGCTCGATGCCCTTGATGGAACCCGCGCCGAGCAGCTTGTGCGCCCAGATGTCCGGGCCGCCGCCGACGCCGATCACGAACACCTTCGGGGCGCTGCCCGCCTTGATCTTGCCGCTGAGCGCGTAGAGCGTGCGCAATAGGTACTTGCGCCCCAACTCGCTCGAACCGTAGTCGGTCAGGAAGGTGCCGGCGTCACCATCCTGCATGATCCACTTCTGCGCGGGCAGATCCTTCTGGACCTCCGGCCGGCGCGTGAACTCGCTGTCCTGCTTGCTGAGGCCGTAGGCGACCCAGAACGGCAGCGGGCTCTTGATCAGGTCGATGCGGCTGTTCGAACTCCAGCGCGACGACTCGTGCGGCCCATCGACGCTCATGCCCTCCGACTGGGTCATCTGCAGCCACTTCTTGCCCTTGACGGGGAACTGGCTGTCGACGTCGAGCAGTGCGGCCGCGCCGAAACCGGCGATCAGCAGCAGCGCGATCGCCCAGTTGGCACCGCGCACGACCGTCGGCGCGACCAACGCCACGGTCAACAGGCCGAGGATGGCGATCACGCACAGGGTTCCGCCGGCCCCGACCGGCCACAGCAGCAGGGGGCAGATCAGACATCCGACACCCGCGCCGAGCAGGTCGCTGGCGTAGAGACGGTTCACCCGGTGGCTGTAGGCCGACAGGATCAAGCCGACGGCGCCGCCGCCGAAGAAGAACGGCACCGTCAGTCCGAGGTTGTAGATCGTAAACCGCAGCGTGTCGGCGCGTTCGGCCGCGGTGCCAAACCCGAGCGACAGATGCTGGGGCATCGCCCACGCGCGTGCGAACCACCAGGTCGCCATCAGGCTGATGACGTAGAGCACGCTGAACGCCCAGATCCACGCTTCAGGGTTTCTGCGCCAGCGCGACTCGAACAACGTCAGCAAGGAGCCGCTGGCGCCGATCCCGAGCAGACTGTTCGAGATGATCAGGAAGCTGAAGTGGAACGCGAGCCGCAACGCGCAGACCCGGGTCAGCAACACCTGGAAGGCGAGCAGAGAGGCCGAGATCACGGCGATTCCGAGGAACATGCCGGCCGGCACCTTCCGTTCGGTGGATTCAGTCATGGGCTGTGCGGTCGCGGAGCGAGATCAGAGGCGAAGAATGGTAGCTCCCGCGACCGGCGCGGGAACCCGGAACCGGCCCGATCTCGACCGGGCCATGCGAACGGCGCGTCAGCGTCCCTTTGCGGGACGATCGCCGCCGCCGAACACCTGCGCGCGCGTCAGCACGTGCCGGCGCGGCGAGGCCGGGGCGGCCACGACCCCCTCTTCGTCGTCGTAATCCGCGATGCGCAGCTCGAAGTACCACGGATCGTTGCGGAACACGATCGCGTGCAGCGTGCCGAACCGGCGGCGGCCGCGGGCGACCTCGCCGAGCACCTGCCACGCCTCGGCAACGTCGACGACGCGGTCGTCGAGCGCGGTGCACCCGGCGAGGCCGTCCGTGATGATCTCGGCGCGCTTTTCGCTGTCGCGGCTGCGGGTGCGGCCATCGGTGCGGGTGCGGAAGTGGTTGGTCACCACCACCGGCCCGCCGTTGCCCTCGCCGGCAACGCAACGGTGCGCATCGGTCTCGAACATGCGCGCCGGAACCCCGGCGGCCGGAACCGCCGGCAACACCACGTGCGTCAAGAACCCGGCCGGCGGGCTGGTATAGCTCAGCAGAGCCTCAGCCGCAGCGAAGCGGGCGCCCCCGGTCGCGCGCGTCTCCAGGATGCGCCGCGCCGCGATCGCCGACGGCCAGGACGAAGGTTCCGGCAACGCGATGCGAGCCGAACCGACGTGCAGGTAGGCGGCGGCGCCGTCGGCGGCGACCCCGGTGACGGCACCGACGTATCCGGGCCACGCAATCGACGCGGTCGGGTTGCGCTCGGAGTCGGCGGGATGCTGCACGACCAGCAGCGTCTGCGACAGCAGGAACCGTCCGGTCAGAGGCCAGTCGAAGTTGCGCGCCGTCAGCACGCCACCGCCGGCGACCTGGTCTCCCCAAACGGTGAAGCTGCTGCACCCCATCAGCCCGAACACGTCCATCGCGTTCGCCACCAAGAGGTCGGTGCCATCCAGTTCGCGGCCGAGCGCCGGCGCTGCCAGCGGCACCCCGCGGTCGACGACGCCCTGCCACAGCGCGGTCAGCTCCGCGGCGATGTCGTCGGGGTATTCGATCAACCGCGGCAAAGCCCGTCGCGCCTGCTGCAGGAAGTGCGGCCGCCGCGCAAAGCGCGCCGCGAACTCCTCGCGCAGGATCGCTGTGATGTCGTCGGCCAGCAGGTAACCGTGCGCGTAGCCGCGCTGCTCCGGCGTGCCCCACAACCGCAAGACCCGCAGCCCGTCGTGCCATTCGACCCGACCGTGCAACTGCGGCTCGGCAGCGCCGCGCGGCGATGGCCCGGCCGCACACGACTGCCACGCCAGGGCAAGGCACAGCAGCAGCGCCGACGACCGCACCAGGGGGGGTAGCTTCATCGCCCTATCGTGCCGCGCCGCGCACCGACCCACCAGTGCGCCGGCGAGGGGGGCGCTAGCGGAACTTCAGGCCTTCCTTCTGACGTCCGGTATCGAACTCCCAGACCATCACCAGCATGTCCGCGCCGCCGAGCTGCAGGTAGGCGCGCACCTGGTAGTGCTTGCCGGGCTTCAGCGGCTGCTTGGGGATCGCGAACAGCACGTCGCGCTGATCGCGCTTGCGGTTGAGCGGGACCTTCGGGGTGTGCACGTAGCATTCGACCTGCTTCTTGCAACGGTCGGCCCAGGCGCGGAACTCGTTCGATTGCTTGGCGCAGAAGTTCTTTGCCGGCGGCCGCCCGCCCTTGCGCGCTTCCCACAGCTCGATACTGCATTCGCCGAGGATCTTGGCGACCTCTTGCTGCAGTTGGATGCTGACCACGTAGCCGCACTTGGTGACGTCCTGCTCGTCTTCGGGTTGGTCGGCGAGCGGGTTGGGCATTTCCGGGTCGCCGAAGTGCGTCGGGATGTTCTTCGCGTCCCGCGGCGGCCATACGACCAAGCGCGGCGCCGTGCCGGGGTCATAGGGCTCCTGCAGCGAACTCATGTCGAGCACGGATGCGAAGTGGGTGCCGTTCTCGAAGTGCGAGTAGCCGAGCCGCTTGATGTTGTGGCGCAGCATCGGGAAACGGTGGTATGGCGCACTGATCCAGCCATCGATCGAGTCCCGCGCCATCGACTCACTCATCCTGCCGGTGCCCCAGATGATGTTGCCGGCGGCGGCCTGCTGCCCCTGGCGGGTGAAGTCCTCGTGCGCCGGGTCCTCCTCGTGGGCCTTCAGGTCGCGACTCTCGGCGTGCTCCGGATGATTCGTCAGATACTTCGCGTGCAAGTCGCAACCGATCGTGGTCTCGGCGTCCATCTCGCACTCGCTGAGCGTCGTCCACTGGCCCTCGGTCATGTTGGCGCCGCTCGGCCAGGTGTAGGCGATCTGCTGCGTGCGCACCTTGTTGATCTGCTCGAGGGCCGCGATCTCGATGTCGCTCGGCCGCTCCGGCAACAGCGGCGGCCCGTAGCCGGTGCCGTAGGCGACACCGCTGTCGCCGCGGGCCCACTCGCGCCATTCCGCGTCGACTTCGGCACTCGACTTGCCCAGCGTCTCGACCACGACCTTCTCGACGTCTTCGAGCGTCGGCACCTTCTTGTCGGCGTCCGGCAACTTCAGGAAGAACGACAGCCACTTGTCGGGATAGGCCGCCATCATCCAGGTCATCACGCTCCAGGTCTTCATCCGGCAGTCGTTGCGGAACCGGCTGAGCCGCTCGCGCGGCACCTGCGCCAACGCCCAATCCTGATGCGACACCGCCTGGTCGCGGATCGTGCGCATCCACCAGTTGGTGCCTTCGGGCAGTTCGAGCCCGTCCTCGCCGACGGTGCCCTCGGGGATCGCCCCCCACTTCGAGATCGACGTCGACTTCAGGTACCAAGTGACCGCGTGGATGATGCCCTGGCCGATGCCGTCGTTGCGCTGGAAGCACAGGCCGTACATCACCACGTTGGCGATGATGCTGTCCTGGATGTGGCGCGGCGACGTGCCGACGATCATCACCGAAGGTCCGTACTTCGACCGCCACGAGTTGTTCACGAAGCGCATCGCGTCCTGCACGCTCTGGCCGCGCAGGATCTCCGGGTTCGACTTCAGGAACTCCTCGCGTTCACGCGTGGTCGCCAGGAAGCCATACATCTTCCAACTCTGCGTCGCCCGGCGCTTGAAGTTCAGTCGCTTGGCGGCCTTCTCCCCGAGCAGCGCGGTCATGAACTCGACGGTGCGTTCCCCCCACATCACCGCCTCGTTGGCCATCTCCTGCGAACCGCGCAGCCAGACGACGAAGTTCTCGCTCTTGGCGCCGTGCACATCGAAGTTCGGCTGAAGCATCCACTGCGGCGCGTTGTCGATCAGGTTCTGGATCGAGACCGGCAGCTCCGACTCCGGCAATTCCTCGACCTCGTACTGTTTGCGCGCACACTCGACCGCCAGCCGCTCGATCTCCTTCATCTTGTGCGCGAAGGCGATCTGCGCCTCGGTGCCGAAGAAGCGCTTGCCGTTGCCGAGGTCGGCCTCCTTGTAGCCGAGTGCGAGGTTGGCCTCGCGGTTGGTCGGGTCGTAGTAGACGGCCTTCAGCAGGTGCTGGGTCGCGCGCTCCTGCTGGCCCGCCTCCTTCATCTTCAGCCCGATCCGAGTGTGCGCCTTGCTGAGGTCGAGCGAGGTCTTCGCCCATTGCTCGATGACCTTGAAGCGATTCTCGTAGGTGGCCTTGTCCCGCCACTTCTTGCGCTTCTCGGGTGGCAGGCCGACCCACTTGCCACCGACCTTGCGGAAGCCGAGTTCGCTGCGCGCACGGCGATTGTCCGGATCGTATTCGAGCACCAGGTTGAGCGCCTGCATCGCGCGCGGCCCGACCTTCTTCGACTTGGCGGTGTTGGCGAAGCGGATCAACACCTTGACGCACTGTTTGACCAGCGCCTGCTCGTCCTTGGCGAACGGGTCCTGAGCACGGAGGTGCGGCGCGCAGAACGCGATCAGGGCCAACAGCGGAAGAAGCGGCTTGTACGGCATACTCGGACTCATGATGCGGCGATCGTCAGGGGGTCAGTCGGCCGGCAGTCTACGGTTCCAACCCCGGCACCGCAGCCCCGCACGACGAAAGCTCCGACCGTACGCGGCGGCGGCCGGCGCGGGTTGCCCCGTGCCGGCCGCCGCGAGCGCGCGAGGCGCGATCAGTTGCCGACCAACGCCCGGCCGCCGTTCGACATCACGATGCCGAGCGCGTTCACCGCGTCGAGCACCGCGTACTGGTGGAACAGCTCGAAGCCGACCAGCGAGGCGGTGTTCGGCACCCCGAACGTGCGGCTGGCGGTGCCTCCGGCCGACGTGATCACCATGTCGAGCACGTCGGGCGACACCAGCAGGTCACAGCCCGGCGCACCGGCCAGCGGAGCCGGCAGGGGCGAGCCGTTCCACGTGGTGTTCGACAGGCCACTCGCCAGCACACCGAACGCGGTGCCCAGCGCGTCCGACAACGTCACGTCGTAGCTGCCGCCGAGCTGCGGCAGGCCCTGGTTGCCGAGCGCCGGCGTCAGGAACCCGGACGTCGCCGAGCAGTTGACCCGCCACGACGGCCGCTGCACCAGGTTCGACTGGCTCCAGCTGCCGGTCACCGCGATGCGGTAGTAACCGGTGCCGCTCTGCCCGCTGATCAGGTTCGAGATCACCCCGCCCGGCGAGTTCTCATAGCCGACGAAGAACGTACCGGTGACCGTGACCGGCGACGCGAACGTCGCGGTGTAGAAGCCCGGCGAGCCTCCGACCGTGATCGTCGTCGACGCGAACGGCGTCGTCGACGGCAGGCTGCCATTCAGCAGGTAGATGTGCGCCGGGCGCGTGATCGTGCCACTGTTCGACTGCGTGTAGATGTCGAACGACAGCACGTCGATGGTGCCCGGGTTGTCGACCCGGAAGGTGTACTCGAAGTTGTTGGTGCTGCCGCTCAGCGTGCCGCCGCCGCCGTTCAGCTCCGGACAGGAGACCGGCGCCGGCACCGAACCGGGGCAGCCGTTGCCGAACGTGTTGAACGACGCGAACTGCACCTGCGTGCCGGTGCCGCCGACGACCACCAGGCCGTAGTCCGCGTCGACCGCGGGCGTCTCGACGTGGTTGTCCTGCACGATCGCGGTCGCCAGCACCTCGACGTTCCAGTTGCCGGCCTGCGGGTTCTGCACGAACACGCACTCGATCGAGTTGATCGTGTCCTCGCTGCCACCGGCGACCGACCAGACGCCGTTCTCGAGGCCGTTGTTGCCCCAGTAGACGGTGCCGCTCGGCGAGGTCACCCGCAAAGACAGGTTGTTGATCAGTTGCTGCGAGGCCGCCGGGTTGCCGGCCGGTTCGTTCCAGTTCAGACAGACCTTCAGGGACGGTTCGCCGGCGGCGACCGCGATCCCCCACGAGCGCACCTGCCCCTGGGTCAGCACGTCGGTCTCGTCGATGAGGAACGTCTCGCCGCGGCGGTCGTACATCTGCTGCAGGTCCGGGAACCCCCAGCCCTGGTGCTCGCGACGGTTGTCGCCGCTCGCGGCGGTGAACGAGTACTGCGCGGCGTTCGCGACCTGCAGCGCCTTCAGCGTCGGGAAGTGCGGGCGATTCTCGTGGATCGATCCGCCCGGCACGCGCAACTGGTTGCCGAACACCTCGCCGTAACCGGGGTTCGTCGCCGATTCCCTGGCGAACATCTCGATCGCCAGCACGTTGTGGCCGGCGACGATCGGCGTCGCCCCCGAAGTGCCGCCGAAGTTCGAATACCAGTTGCCCGAGCTGTAGCCGGCCGAACCGGTGCGGTCCGAGGTGCCGATCGCGTCGTAGTAGGCGCACAGGGTCGGCTTGATGCGGCCGTCCGCCGCCGGCCCGGTGCTGGCGCCACCCGCGGCCCACGAATCATCGCCCGGGTTGCTGTTGTTGTTGTGGCGCACGCCACCGATCGAAAAGATGTTCTTGCCCCACGCCTGCGGCCGCGAGTTCTGGTTGCCGGTGTTCGACTGGCTCTGCGTCCAGGCGATGTCGTGGTCGAACGTGATGTCGTCGGCATCCGCCGAGACCGACGTGTAGGCGGTCGTCTGCGCGTTGCCCCACGACGCGGTGGTGTGGCTGACGTTGTAGATGTTCACCAGATCGCTGACGACCTGCCAGCGCGAGCCGTTGACCGAGTTGTAGTTCGTGTAGAACTTGCCGGCGTCGGGCGCCATGCCGCGCACCGCCGGGTTGCTGGTGCCGTTGCCGAACACGATGCCGGCGGTGCAGTGGCCGTGCGATTGCGCAGCACCACCGCTGCGCACGTTGGTGGCGCCACCGGTGAAGTCCGGGTGCGTGGCCTCGATGCCTTCGTAGATGTGCGCATTGACGCC
>DRKG01000424.1 GCA_011051855.1 bacterium
GAGGATGCGACCTTCGGCAAAGAACTGTTCCAGCTCCTGCAGCCGGTCGCGACCGGGGGCCCCGATGCGCTGCGGGCGGCCGCGATGGCGCTCCTCGGCGAGGAGCGCCTGTTCAACGCCCGCATCCTGCCGGACGTGCGCGAGGTCGTCGAGCAGGCGTGCAGCGACGAGCTCACCGCGCCACGGGTGCGCATCGAGGCCGCGCTCGCCCTGTGGAAGGTCGGCAGCAACAGCCAGCGCGGCATCGCCAAGGACGTGCTCGAGCAGTTCCTGCAGTCGAGCGACCGCGAGTTGCAGCAGCGCGGCGCGCTGGCGCTCGCCGAGATCAACACCGAAGGTGGCCGCGCCTGGCAGATCCTGCGCGAGATCCGCGACCAGCCGACCGAGTTCGGCCGCCGCGCGAAGGTGTTCCTGAAGCGCGAGGAGGAACGTCGCCAGTTCGAAGCCGCGATCTCCGACCTGCTGGAGCGCCGGGGCCCGCAGGTCGGCGACGATCGCTACCAGGTCCTCGACGAGCTGCGCCACCGCATCCACATCCAGCACATCCACGGCAGTGACGTCACCGACGAGGAACTGGTCGAGTTCGCCGCCAAGGGCATGCTGCAGGGCCTGGACCCGCACAGCACGTTCTTCACCAGCCAGGAGTTCCAGCGGTTCTACTTCGACCTCAACCGCGAGTACGGCGGCATCGGCGCGTTCGTGAACTTCGATCAGGATGGCGACTTCTCGATCGTGCGGCCGATCTACTCGGGCCCGGCCTACGCCGCCGGCCTGCGCAGCGGCGACAAGATCCTCGAGGTCGACGGCTGGGAGACCAACGGACACACCTCCGAGGAGATCATCAAGAAGCTGAAGGGGCGGCCGGGCTCGCAGGTGGTGTTGAAGTTCTTCCGCCCCGGCTTCCAGGAGGCACAGGACATCACGATCACCCGGCGCCAGATCTCGGTGCCGGCGGTCAACTGGACGATGGTGCCCGGCGAAATCGGCTACATCGAGCTGATCAACTTCAGCGCCAACATCTCGGCCGAGCTGCAGGTCGCCCTGCGCGATCTGACCCAGAAGGGCGCCAAGGGCATCGTGCTCGACGTGCGCAACAACACCGGCGGCTACCTGACGCAGGCGCGCGACGTGGTCGAACAGTTCATCGAAGGCGAGAAACTGGTCGTGTTCACCGAGGGGCCGGCCGAACCCAAGCGCGAGTACAAGACGTCGCCCCGGCCCCGACGCGTCTGCAAGCTGCCGCTCGCGGTGCTGACCAACCGCCTGTCGGCGTCGGCGAGCGAGATCACGGCCGGCGCGCTGCAGGATCTCGACCGCGCGACGATCATCGGCAAACGCTCGTTCGGCAAGGGCAGCGTGCAGAACATCTTTCCGCTGCAAACCAGTCCGCCCGAGGAGTTCGAGGACCTCAACGGCGATCGCATGTGGCAGGAGGGCGAGCCGTTCACCGATCGCAACGGCAACGGCCTCTACGACCCCGGCGCGCACTTCAAGTTGACGATCGCCAAGTACCACCTGCCGAGCGGGCGCTGCCCGCACCGCGAATACGACAGGGAAGGCCGCATCGTCGACCCGGACTGGGGCGTCCGGCCGGACGTCGAGGTCGCGCTGCTCGAGAACAAACCCGAGGACGCGTGGAAGAACAGCGCCGTGTTCGCGCTCCTCAAGAAGGGGGTGTTCCGCGAATACGTGAGCAAACACATCCACGCGAACGAACCGTTGTTCCGCGAGCTGGCGGAGGGCGACGGCGGCGATTGGTCGCGTTACCCGGACTTCGAAGAGTTCTACTCGAGCCTCGAGACGGGCCTCAGCAAGGACGACGTGCGCCGCTGGCTGCGCTACGAGGTGCGCGACCAGGTCAGCGACCTGCGCGGCGCGGTCTACCCGGGCCAGCGCGCGCTCGGCGACGCGCAGGAGGACGCGCAGCTGCAAGAGGCGGTGCGCGTGCTGCTCCAGGCTCGCGGCGCGGACATCCGGGACATCGCGGCCTACCAGAACGTGCTGAAGATCTCGTTCGACGACGAGAAGAACGGCAAGAAGACCGCCAAGGCGGACGCGGCCGGCGGCAGGTAGAACGGCCCGGCTCGCCTGCTGCTTTGCGAATCCGAAGTGATGCCGATCCCGCGGCGGATCGGCGCGGGGGCAGGCGTTTTTACTAGCAGATGGGTTGCGGCCCGCCGCCACACCCAATAGATAGTGGCTCCCTACGGCGCACGCCGCGTTCGCCCCGTCCCAGGTCGCCCCTTTTTCCCTGGCGCTTGCCGCGCCCGAGACAGGCTTCCGACGGCGGGGCGGCACGGTCCGCTGTGGGGCCCGGCTCGTCGGTCAACGGGTCGGGATCGTTCTCTGCAGCGTGTCCACTCCGTGCCCGGATCGTCGTCAACGGTCCGGTGGTCGCCGTCCCATGCAACCGACGCGCCCAGCACGGCGCGGCCCCTCTGCTCCGGTCAGTTCGAGCCTCCCCATCGTTCGCGTGGGGAGCAGGTCAAGCACGGTCGGTCAGGTCACCGGCCATCAGGAGGAAACGGGCGTGAAGATCAGTCGGCGGTTCACGGTCAAGGGCAAGTCGCCCTACGAAGGCATCCCATTCGCCAAGCGCAACTCCGAGATCCGCAACCCCGACGGGTCGCTGGTGTTCGAAGCGCGCGACATCGACGTGCCCGCGGACTGGAGTCAGGTCGCGGTCGACATCCTGGCACAGAAGTACTTCCGCAAGGCGGGCGTGCCGCAGGTCGACGAGCGCGGCGAGGCGATCACCGACGACGACGGCAAGCCGGTGCTCGGTGGCGAGCGCGACGCCCGCCAGGTCTTCCACCGGCTCGCCGGCTGCTGGCGCTTTTGGGGCGAACGGCACGGCTACTTCGACTCCGCCGACGACGCGCAGGCGTTCGAGGACGAACTGAGCCACATGCTGGCCGCGCAGTACGCGGCGCCGAACTCCCCGCAGTGGTTCAACACCGGCCTGCACTTCAAGTACGGCATCACGGGCCCCGCGCAGGGGCACTGGTTCGTCGACGACCAGAACCGCAGCGGCGGCAAGGACAAGAAGGGCGCCCAACCCGGCAAGGCGGTGCTGAAGAAGAGCAGCAACGCCTACGAACGGCCGCAGCCGCACGCCTGCTTCATCCAGTCGGTCGAAGACGATCTGGTCGGCGACGGCGGCATCATGGACCTGTGGACGCGCGAGGCGCGCCTGTTCAAGTACGGTTCGGGCACCGGCAGCAACTTCTCGTCGCTGCGCGCCGAGAACGAACCGCTGTCGGGCGGCGGCAAGAGCTCCGGGTTGATGAGCTTCCTGCGCATCGGCGATCGCGCCGCCGGGGCGATCAAGTCGGGCGGCACCACCCGCCGCGCCGCCAAGATGGTCTGCCTCGACCTCGACCACCCGGACATCGAGACGTTCGTGTCATGGAAGGTCAACGAAGAGCAGAAGGTCGCGGCGCTGGTGACCGGCAGCAAGCACATCAAGCGGCACCTGAACGCGGTGATCAACGCTTGCCACGTGACCGACGGCGACGGCAACCCGATCACCGTCACCAAGGCGCGCGAGAACCCGGCGCTGATGCGGGCGCTGCACGCGGCGCGCGCCGCCGAAGTGCCGGACAACTACCTCTACCGGTGCCTGCAGCTCGCCGAACAGGGGCTGCACGCCGTCGACATCACCGAATACGACACCGACTGGGACGGCGAGGCCTACGCGACCGTCAGCGGCCAGAACTCGAACAACTCGGTGCGCGTGCCGAACGAGTTCTTCCGCGCAGTCGATGAAAACGGCAAGTGGCGGCTGATTCGTCGCACCGACCGCGGGGTCGCCCGCGAGGTCGACGCCAACGACCTCTGGGACAAGATCGCGTATGCCGCTTGGGCCTGCGCCGATCCGGGGGTGCAGTACGACACCACCATCAACGAGTGGCACACCTGCCCCGAGGACGGCCGCATCAACGCGTCCAACCCGTGCTCGGAGTACATGTTCCTCGACGACACGGCCTGCAACCTGGCGTCGCTGAACCTGGCCCGCTTCCTCAACGCCGACGGCTCGTTCGACCTCGAGGGCTACAAGCACGCGATCCGGCTGTGGACGATCGTGCTCGAGATCAGCGTCCTGATGGCGAGCTTCCCGTCGCAGAGGATCGCGAAACTCAGTTACGAGTTCCGCACGCTCGGCCTCGGATACGCCAACCTGGGCACCATCCTGATGCGCCTGGGCATCCCCTACGCCAGCGACAAGGCGTACGCGATCGCCGGCGCCTTGTCGGCGGTGTTGACCGGCGAGGCCTACGCGACCTCGGCCGAGATGGCCGGGGAACTCGGGGCGTTCCCGAAGTACGCCAAGAACGAGGAAACGATGCTGCGGGTGATCCGCAACCACCGCCGCGCGGCATACGCCGCCTCGGCCAGCGAGTACGAAGGTCTGTCGATCACGCCGGCCGGCATCGACGCCCGACGGTGCCCGAGCGATCTGCTCGAATCGGCGCGCGAGTGCTGGGATCGGGCGATGGCGCTCGGTGAGAAGCACGGCTACCGCAATGCGCAGGTGAGCTGCATCGCGCCGACCGGCACCATTGGTCTGCTGATGGATTGCGACACCACCGGCGTCGAGCCCGACTTCGCGTTGGTGAAGTTCAAGAAGCTCGCCGGCGGCGGCTACTTCAAGATCGCCAACCAGAGCCTGGCGCCAGCGCTCGAGCGACTCGGCTACGACAAGGCGCAGATCGACGACATCCTGGCCTACGTCGTCGGCCGCAAGACCCTCGCCGGCGCGCCGCAGATCAACCACGAGACGTTGGCGGCGAAGGGATTCGACGACGCGACCCTGCAGAAGGTCGAGAAGGCGCTCGAGAGCGCGTTCGACATCAGCCACGCGTTCAACAAGGGCATCCTCGGCGAGGAGTTCCTGCGCACCCGGCTCGGCCTGAGTGACGAGCAGCTCGCCGATTGGAGCTTCGATTTGCTCGAGCACCTCGGTTTCGACAAGCAGGCGATCGCCGCTGCGACCGACTACGTGTGCGGCACCATGACCGTCGAGGGCGCACCGCACCTCAAGGACAAGGATCTGCCGGTGTTCGATTGCGCCAACCGCTGCGGCAAACGCGGCCGCCGGTTCATCGCCTACGAGGCGCACCTGCACATGATGGCGGCGGTGCAGCCGTTCATCAGCGGCGCGATCAGCAAGACCATCAACATGCCCGGGGACGC
>DRKG01000425.1 GCA_011051855.1 bacterium
AACGTGCCGCTGTGTGTGGTGCTCGGCCACGAGAGCTGCGACGTCGTCACGGCGGCGATCGGCCTGGTCGAGGAGCACGGCGACCACCACCTGACCCCGACCATGGTGCAACTGCTCGAACGCATCGAGCCGGCGGTGCGCAAGGCGCGCCGCCGCGACCTCGAAGGCAAACCGCTGCACGACCTCAGCGAAGAAGAGCACGCCCACGCCACCGTCGCCGAATGCATGCGCCGCAGCCCGCTGCTGCGGCGGTTCGCGTCGGTCGGCAAGTTCAAGATGCTGCCGGCGCGCTACCACAGCGACGGCGAAGTCGAGTGGCTGCCGGTGCGGCCGCTACCGCAGCCGGAGCACCACCGCCCGGCGACGCTCGGCGCGGTCCCGACCGGCCTGCCGCCGCACGTCGCCCTGCGCATGCTGCAAGCCGGCCACCGCCGCTTCCTCGGCGACAGCAGGCCGCAAGTCGACCTGACCAAGGAGCGCCGCCAGGAACTGGCCGCCGGCGAGCAGCCGCTCGCGATCGTGGTGACCGACTCGGACTCGCGCGTGGCGCCGGAGCTGATCTTCGACGCCGGCCTCGGCGAACTCTACGTCGTGCGCATCGCCGGCAACACGCTCACCGACGAGACGCTGGCGAGCATCGAGTTCGCCGCCGGCCGCCTCGGTGCGTCGCTGCTGGTGGTGATGGGCCACAACCGCTGCGAGCCGATCGCCGCCGCCGCCGACCACCCCGAACGGCGGCAGTTGACGCCCCACCAGCGCAAGCTGCTGACGCGACTCGAACCGGCTGTGCAGTCGGCGCAACGCGAGCACGCCACCGACGTCGTCGAGCAGGCCGCGCAGCAGAACGTCGTGCGCACGCTGCACGAGGCGCGTTCCCGCAGCGCGCTGTTGCGCGAACTCGAAGGCGAGGGGCGGTTCGCGATGCTCGCCGCCTACTACGACGTGGCGACCGGCGACCTGCACTGGCTGAAGAGCGGTGCCGCGACCCAACCGGCTGCCCAGGTGTCGGCGCACGCGCCCGAGAGCCACGGGCAGGAGCACGGGCAGGAGCACGAGCGGGAGCACGGCGACGCCGTCGCACACGCGGGATCCCACGGCCACGAAGAGGTTCACGAGACGACCGCGCACGCTGGCGGCGGCCACGGGGAGGAACACGGCAGCGGCCACGAGAGCGGCCACGAAACGACCGCCGGCCACGACGAACTGCCGGTGGTCGACCTGCACGCGGCGCCGCTGGGCGAAAGCTCGCCCGCGGGCAACCACGACGCCCACGACGGCGGACACGATGCCCACGACGAGCACGACAAGCACGACGAGCACGAGGCGGCCGGCGGGCACGGGGAGCACGCCGAACCCACCGACCACGAAGAGCCCGACACCCACGACGCGCACAACGCCACCGACGAGCTGCTGGCGCGCTGGCTCGATCCGATCGTCGTCGTCGGCATGACCGGCATTGCGTCGCTGCTGCTGGCGGCCGTGCTCGCGCTCAGGAACCGCGGCTGAGCCGCAGCGACCGCGCCGCGTCACCGCACGAAGTCCTCGAACTTCGCCAGGCGCGCGGGGTCGTCGTTGTGGTCGAAGTAGTAGCGGCGGAACGCGATCAGGTCCCGCCGCACCTCGGCCTTGCTCTTGCTCGCCAGCCCGGCGAGGTAGCGGTCGAGGAACTGTTCGAAGTCGACGAACTGGACGTTCGGGTCGCGGCGGCGCAGCTCCGCCATCAGTTCGCGCTCGTAGGTGACCAGCCGCATCGGCGTGTTGACCGGCCGAAACCACAACTCGCGCCACGCGTCGCCGGCCAGATAGTCCGGTTCGCAGTGGATGTGCACGCCACGCGCCTCCAGGTAGCGCGGATCGCGCGGCTTGCCGTGACCCGCCTTGCCGCGCTTGCGGTAAGGCAGGCGCGCGATGTGCGCATCGGTCAGGCCGGCGGCGACCTCGACCGCCACCGGCACCTCGCTGCGGAAGGCGAGGTTGGCGTGGCCGCCGGCGATCGCGAGGCGCACGTCGAGCCCCTCGAACAAGTCGTGCAGATACCCGCCGACGATGCGCATGGCGTCGGCCCAGGTCACGCCCGGCGCGAACTCCTTCATCGAGATGCGCCGGTTGTCGGAAACCGGATGGAGCGGGTTGTCCAACCCGGCGGGTTCGACGCGCAGCAAGAGCCCCGGCACCAGCAACATCGCGCACATGAGCGACGCC
This sequence comes from bacterium, assembly GCA_011051855.1. GTDB lineage: Bacteria > Planctomycetota > UBA1135 > UBA1135 > UBA2386. The sequence goes on from DRKG01000425.1 coordinate 2,203, forward strand.
CACGGCCGACGCCAGCGCGCGGCCGCGAGATCCCACGCGAACGACAGCGCCGGTAGGATCGGCAGCACAAAGCGCGCAAACATGAAATCGCCGCCGACCCACGCGACGAAACCGAGGTAGGGCAGCACGAACGCCAGCACGACGAGCCACGGCCGCCGGCCAAGGAAGGGGGTGACCGGAGCCAACACGTCAGCCCGCCGCGCGGCGAACCAAACGATCGGGACGACGGTCGGCAGCAAGGCCCAGTAGCAAAGGAAGAAGTCGCGCAGGTAGGGCCAACCCAGTTCCAAGAACGGTTCGCTCGCCGACTTCGCGACCGCGGTGTTCGGCACCCAGTGCCCGTAGTAGAGCCGCCGCCACAGCAGGTATGGAGCGAACACGAACACGAAGGGCAGCACGTAGCCGAGCAGCAGCCGCGGCGTGTGCCGGCGCACGGCGTCGTAGAGCACGAACAGACCGGCAGCCGCGACGAACAGTGCGCCGTCGGGGCGCGTCATCGCACACAGCACGCCGAGGAAGCCGAGCAGCCACGCCTCGCGCACGCACCGCAGCGCCATCGACAGGCGCGCCATCGCCGTCACCAGCAAGACGAACAGCGCGGTCTCGAGCCCGGCCGGCGCCAGCGACGCGGCGTGGTGGATCGCGGCGTAGGCGCACGCCGCCACCGGCACGAGCGCGCGGCCGCCGCTCGCGCGCCACGCCATCGCAGCCAGCAGCAGCACGGTGCCGGCGTGGCAGACGACCCCCCAGAAGATCGACCAGGTCTCCATGCCGGCGCGGTCGAATCCGAACAGCGCCCCGAGTGCGACCCACATCGTCCAACTGAAGTTCGTGTAGCCCTCGACCGGCGGCTCCAGCGGGTCGAGATTGAACACCAGCCCGTGGCCATCGACGAAGTGCTGCGCGTAGCGGAAGGTGATGAACGCGTCGTCGCAGGTCCACCGCAGCGCCCAGCTCTGCCACGCCGCCGCAATCACGGCCAGGGCGGCGACCAGCCAGAACGACAGCGAGCGCTTCATGTGCCGCGAAGGTATCCCGCCGATCTCGCTTGGCCAGAGGTTCGCGACATCCCCGGCACGACGAGCGACTACAGCCGTCCGATGACACCCGTCGCCGACGGCGCCCGTTCGCGGTCGAGGCGCATCGGATCGACCGACCAGGCGCCGGCCAACGCCGCGACGATGCGGCGATCCGGCCACCACTTGATTTCGTCGTCGGAACGGTCGCGCGGGTCGTCGACGAAGCACCCGATCGCCCGTTCCTCGGCGGTGAGGTCGCCGATCCAGCAGGTGTGGCCGTGCTCTTCCCGGTAGGTGTAGCCGCGCTGCAGATGGCCGCGTTCGGCGCGCGCCCAACCGTGCACGTCGCTGGCGTCGTCGGTGCAGAACCAGCAGGCGGTGCCGAACTCCCCGCTCAAGCGCGCGAGCAGGCCTTCGAGGCGCTCGACCTCCGCGGCCAACGCGGCGACATCGCGCCCGACCGCGAGCACCCAGCCGTCCACCGGCGGAGCAACGAACACCCCTTCCGTGCGCGCGGCGGCGAGCCCGGCCGCCCAGTTGGCGGGCAGCACCGTGCGCAGCCCCAGCACCTTCTGGACCGCGAGCGGATCCCGTGCGGGCACCGCGAACCACGCCGCGGCACCGTCGAAGGGCTGCGGACGATCGGGACTCGTGGCAGGCCGGGCGGCACGCGCGCCGGAACTCCGGCCTCGAGAGTCGTCAGGTTCGCGCCGCCGCGAGTTGCGCACCATGCGCTCCCAGCCGCGCAGGCCGAACACGATCAGCCCGCCGGTCAGTGCGACGGCAACGACGAGGCCAACGGTCATCGCGCGCATGGTCGCGGCTGCCGGAGCCGCGTCAAGTGCTCGCCGGGCGGATCGCAGAGGCCTCGGTGAGCACCGCGGCGAGCGCGCGATCGTGCGCCATCGTCGGCACGGCCGGCAGCCGCTGCTCGCCGTGGGCGATACCGACCGCGAGGCAATCGGGCGCCTGCGCGAGGTAGCGGTCGTAGTAGCCCTTGCCCTGCCCGAGCCGGCCGCCGCGCTCGTCGTAGCCGAGCAGTGGCGCCAGCAAGATGGTCGGCGCGACCGCCGGTGCCCCGGCGCCGGGGCCGAAGGTACCGAACCCGGCGGGCACCAGTTCGTCGCCGTCGCTCCAGCGGCGGAAGACCAACTCGTCGCCAGTCACCACCGGTAGAGCCAGCGACCATCCATGCCGCTCCGCGAGCGCGAGCGCCAGCGGTCGTGGGTCGGCTTCGCCGGGAAGCGGCCAGTAGGCCGCGAGCACCGCACCCGGCTCCGGCGTCGCCAGCCACTGGAACCCGCGGTGCGCGATCGCCTGCGCTCGCCGCGCGACCTCGTCGTCCCCGATGCATCCGACGCGCTCGCGCAGCAGTCGTCGCAGCGGTGCCTTGCCGACCAACGGAGCCTCGGTCGCCTGCTCCCGAAGGTGCGCGATCCCCGGCAGCCCCCACTTGGCGCGTTCGCTGTCGGTCGTCGTGCGATCCACCGGCCACAACTCGCGCCGTCCCTGGTGCAGCACCGCCTGCGTGCCGAACTTCTGCGAGCGCCCGGCGAGCGCCCGCCCACGGTCGTAGGCGGCCGCCGCCAGCGCGCGGCAACGCGGCTCCTCGGCCATGCACCCGAGCGCGCGTGCGTGCCCCCGTTCGATCTCGGCTGGATCGTCACTCGCTACCTGCCGCCGGATCGCGGCGAACTCGTCGTCGTTCATCGCCTCATCGTTCCATCACGGCGGCGATGGCGCGAAACAGCGCCGCGGCTTTGTCCTCGGGCGTCATGCCGGCTGCGACCTCGACCAGCACCACCCCACCCTCAGCGGCCGCCCGCAGCGCCTGCAACATCGCCGGCTCGACCCCGCACTCGGCGTAGAGCACCAGCCCCCGCCCGTTCTCCTCGCAGTGGCGTCTGGCGGCCAAGGCCACCTCGCGCACCTGCTCGGCGGACGAACGCGGCTCGCCGGTGGACGGGTCGATCGCGGCCTCCTCCGGGCCGATCCCGAGCACGATCACTTCCGGCTGGAAGCCCTGATAGAAGCGTTCGTAGAGCTGCCACTGCTGGCGCGCGAAGCCGTCGACGGTCGGCAGACACGCGACCTCGGCGCCGCGGCCGAACCGGCCGCGCAAGCGCAGTTCGAGTTGCAGTGCCAGGTGGTCGCCGGGATCGCCGCCGGAGAAGGTCTGGTCGTAGACGAGCTGGCCGCCGAGCAAGAACGCACCCGGACCATCGCGGTCGACGTCGACGAGGCCGGCGGGGCCACGCACGAGCTGCCCGAGTGCCTCGGCGGGCTGCGAGCCGGAAGCCGGGCCGAACGCCGCGTCGACCCGCGCGTCGTCGGACCGAAGGTTCGCCAGCCCGACGTTGCCGAACCACAGGGTCACCAGCAGACCGAGCAGCGCCTCGAGGCCGCCGAAATCGAGCGCCAGCACGATTCCGGCCGCAGTCGCCGCGGCCAAGAGCGCTACCAAGCCCGCAGGGTCCGGGAACGCAAGCTGCGCGTCGACCTCGCGCGCCAGCACGGCGGCCACCAGCACCATTCCGAGTCCGGCCAGCAGCAGGTGGCCGCGGCGCGCCAACGCACGGGCGAACGCCAGCACGATCGCCCCGGCGAGTGCTCCCCATGCCGGCCACGTCCACCGCGACCACCACCAGGTCGTGCGCGATCGCGGATAGATCTCCAGACGGTGTACGACTGCGGTGCCGCCGCGGGCGATCAGCGTGAACGAGCCGTAGGAGTCGTCCGCTTCGAACCACGGCTGCGGCTTTCCCGCCACCGTGGCCCGCAGCATGCGGCCGCGCGCCTGCACCTCGACGGTCGCGCCGTAGCCCGGCGCCAACCCGACGCCGCCGCCGCGAGGCCCGAAGAGAGCCTGCTCGCGCGTGCGCCAGCCTCGTTCGCCCCCGCCATCGGTGTGCCCCGTCGACAGCCGCAGGACCGAGAACCGGCCGGCGAACTCGCGCTTGACGCCGTCGACGTAGCGCGGTTCCACCCGCCGCAGCAGCATGTCGACGTCGGTGTCTTCGCCGAGTTCGATGTCCATCGACAGATCGAAGTCGCCAAAGATCTGCGGCAGATAGAACCACCGCGCCTCGCGCACGATCGCGGGATCCTCGACCGACCGCGAAAGCACGAACGGCTGGCGCAGCATCTCGCGGTCGCACAGCGCCATCAGGTCGCGCGGCACCAAGCCGCCGACGAACGTGCCGGCCACGGCCCCACAGAACACGAGCGCGACCGGCGCGAACAGGAACAGCGACCTCATCCAACCCAGCAGTCTCCCGTACCGAACCAGGTACAAACAACAACCTCATCAGGAACATCTCCCGATCGCCGTGGAGACCGAACCGGCGAGACCCACCGCGGGACCGGAGCACGATCGGGCTGTTTTCCCGATGAGGTTGTTGTTTGTACCTGGTTCGGTACGCAACGTTCGCGGTGTGAACACCCGCGAGTGGATCGTCGACCGTGCCGTGCTGCCGCACGCGATCCAGGCAGGAACGCGCATCGCTGCGGTCGACGGTCGCGTGGTCGCGGTCGACCAGGTCCCGACCGGGCCCGGCGCGGAACGGCTGCGCGGCACGCTGCTGCCGGGCTTCGTCGATCTGCAGGTCAACGGCGCGGGCGGGCGCAGCGTCGACGAGGCGACGCCCGAGGCGCTCGACGTGGTCGCCGAGGCGGTGCTCGCCGGGGGCGCGGTGGCGTTTCTGCCGACCTTGATCACGTGCCCGTGGGAGCGCCTCCTGCAGCAGGTGCGCGACGTGGCGGCCTGGATCGGCGCGTGGTCCGGCCGCGGCGCCGAACCGCTCGGCCTGCACGTCGAAGGGCCGTTCCTGACCACGCCGGGTGCGCACGACCCGAGTTGCCTGATCGACCCGACTCCCGAGCGCATCGACGAACTGCTGGCCGCCGCCGACGGGCGGCTCCGGTTGGTGACGCTGGCGAACGCGCGCGACGGCGCCGTCGACGCCACGCGCCGCCTGGTGGCGGCCGGGGTCACCGTCGCGCTCGGCCACTGCGATTCGGCCGACGGCTTCGCCTCCTGCGTCGCGGCAGGAGCCACGATGGTCACCCATCTGTTCAACGCCATGGGCCGCCTGCACCACCGCGATGCGGGGCCGGCCGCACTCGCCCTCGACGACGAACGGCTCTCCTGCCCGTTGATCGTCGACGGCGTGCACGTCGGTGCGCCGATGGTGCGCACCGCCTTCCGCGTGCTCGGCCCGGACCGCACGGTGCTGGTGACCGACGCGGTCGGCGCCGCCGGCATGCCCGACGGCGACTACACGCTCTCCGGCATGCAGGTGACGAGCCGCGACGGGGTCGTGCGCGACGCCGCCGGCAACCTCGCCGGCTCGGCGCTGACGATGGCGCTGGCGGCGCGCAACTTCCTGGCATTCGTCGCCGAGGCCGGCCCGTGGACGCTGGCCCGCGTCGCCGCGCACAACCCCGCCCGCCTGATCGGGGCCGACACCTACGGCGCACTCGCGCCCGACCGCCGCGCGGCGTTCACCCTGCTCGGCGACGACGGATCGATCACCTGCGTGCGCTGACGATCAATCGAACGCCGGCCGCAGTTCGGCAGCGTCGACGCCGTCGGCCGTGACCGCGACCGGCGCGACGAAGAACCTCGTCAGGCCGGCGGCCCGCACCCGGATGCGCAGCGTGCCCTCACCGGGGCCGACGACGGGCAACAACACCTGCACCATGCCCAAGCGCGCGGCGACGACCTCGTGCCGCGACGCGGCCAACAGCGGTGGCCCTTCGTCGACGACGTCGACCTCGACCGTGGCCCCGGCCTCGACCGAGGCGATCGGGATGCGCAAGGTCACGTCGGCGTGTTCGAGTAGTTGCAGGCGCCGGGTCGTGGTCGCGCCGACGTCGTCGCGCGCGGGCGGTGGCGGCAGATCGCCCAGCGCCAACGCCACCGCCTGCGAGGTAGTCGAATCGAGCGCGACGGTGAGGATCGCATCGGCAGCGGCGTCGGCGACGAACAGGCGGCCCCCGCCGACGGCCAGCGCCACCGGCTCGCGCACACCGTGCTCGGCGGTGAGCAGCGGTCGCCAACCGCCTCCCTCGCACAGTTCGAACACGCCCCCCGCGCCGACGTCGGCAACGAACACGCGCTCGCCGGCCACGGCGAGCGCCACCGGGCGAACGAACCTGCCGGGCACGTCCCGGCGCACGGCGTGGGCGAGATCGACCTTGGCGACCCGGCCACTGCGTTCCTCGGCCACCCACAGAGCCTGCTCGCGCGCCGCGATCGCCACTGGCGCAGCGAAGGAGCCGCCGGCTTCGTCGCCGAGCCAGGCCATCGCCGCACCGGTGATCGGATCGACTTGCCAGAGCTGGTCGGTGCCGGCGTGGCAGACGTAGAGGCCGCCTTCGCACGCGACCAGTCCGGCCGGCGAGCTCAACGCCTGGTCGCGGCCGTAGCCGCCACCGACGGAATCGCAGCCGAGCTGACCGTTGCCGCACCACGTGTCGACCTCGCCCGAGGTGCGGTCGATCGCACGCAGCGTGTGGCTGCCGCAATCGGCCAGGACGATCTTGTCGTCGCAGACCGCAAGCGCCGCCGGCAGCGCAAAGCTGGCGACGTCGGCGGCCCCGTCGTCATCCCCCGGGCGGCCGCTGCCGACCGTTCGCGAGAGCCGGCCATCGACACCGAACGCGAACACCTGCCGCCGACGACCGCTCGCAACCCACAGCCGTTCACCGTCGTGCGCGAGCGCGACCGGATCGAGACGGTCATCGCCATCGCGAGCACACGGCAGCAACGGCACCATCGCCGCCCGCCCGGAGGCCTCGGCGACGCGCAGCAGTCCCCGCACCGCCTCTCCCACGCGCACCGACCGCGGCACCCCGAACGCGTGCGCACGTTCGAGCCCTTGCTCGTCGAGCAACCGCAAGGTCGGCAAGCGATCGACCTCATCGCCTCGATCGGTGACGGCACAAGTCAGCGGGGCCGGCAGCCGCGCCAGCAGCCGCCGCCGCGGTCCATCCCCTTCGCCCGCACCCGACGCGACACAGACCGCGACGAACGCCACCGGCCGCCCGACGAACTCCCGCGCCGTCTGCGCGAACTCGACCAGGGCCGCGCGCGAATGCGGACAACCCACGCGCCAATACAAGACCGCGACGACGTGACCGGCGAAGGCGTCGGCGCCCGCCAGCGGCGGGCGATCGGGCCAGCGCCAGTGGGTCGGGAACACG
>DRKG01000426.1 GCA_011051855.1 bacterium
GTGAAGCCGACCCGGATCCACAAGCGGAGACCCGCCGCAAGCAGGCGCACGACTCGATCGCCCGCTTCCTGCGGATCCCCGGTTCGACCGAACTCGACATCGCCGTCGACACGGACGAGGACCAGGTCCGCTTTCTGATCCGGGACCGCGACACCGGCGAGCTGATCAGGGAAGTCCCCGAAGACGAGTCCGGTCCGTTGGTCGGCAAGCTGCGCGAATACGTCGGCGCGCTGCTCGACCGTTCGGTCTGAGCCGTCCGGAATCGGGACGATCGCGGCGCCGAAACCCCGGCGACACGGCCGGAATCCCCGTTCCCCGGTCAAGTGACCCCGGCCCGATTCCGATATTCCAGTCGGCGGGCCGCTCCCGCCGACAAACATCATGTCGACTGCAGGAATCAGCTTCGGTGGCCTCGCGTCCGGTCTGGACACGCAGGCGATCATCTCGGCCCTGCTGGCGGTCGAGCGCCGCCCGATCCTCGCGCTCGAGAAGACCAAGAAGAGCCTGCAGGACCAGAAGAAGCTGTTCGGCGACCTCGGCGACCTGCTCGACAAGATCGAGTCGGCGGCGAAAGACCTGAAGACCACCAGCAGCTTCCTGCAGATGAAGGCGACCTCGAGCAACGAGGAGATCGTCACCGCCACCGCCAGCAGCACGGCGACACCGGGCAGCTACACGGTTTCGGTGGAGGCCCTGGCCAGCGGCCAGATCAACAAGGCCGGCGCTGCGTCCGCGACCGATCCGATCGCCAACTCGACCTCGCCGGTCACGCTGCAGCTCGATGTCGGCGGCAACACCTTCTTCATCGACGCCGACAACAACCTGAACGCGATCGCGGCCGCGATCAACGCCGAGGACGACAGCAGCGACACCGGCGTGCGCGCCGAGGTCATCGACACCGGGGCCAACAACCCGAACCCGAACGAACGCTACCAGCTCGTGATCCGGTCCGAAGAGCCCGGCACCGACAACGCGTTCACGCTGACCGCGGACGCGGGCGGCACCGGCTTCACCAATCTGGTGTCGACGCTGAACACCAACCAGACCAACGCCACCGACGCGCACCTGATCGTCAACGGCGTCGACGTCTGGCGGTCGGACAACACCGTCAGCGATGTATTCGGCGGCATCACACTCGAACTGCAGTCGGCTAGCCCCGGCACCGACGTCACCGTCACCGTCAGCACCGACGGCGAGGAGACGAGCAAGAAGGTCAAGGAGTTGGTCGACGCCTACAACGAGCTGATCGACTTCTTCGGCGAGCAGAACAAAGTCGACGAGGAAGGCAATGCATCGAGCCCGCTGTTCGGCGATACGACGTTGCGCTCGATCCGCACCAACCTGCGCTCGATCGTCGGCAATGCGGTCCCGACCACCGGCAATCAGGCCTACGAGCTCCTGTCGCAGATCGGCATCTCGTCCGACACCGACGGCAAACTGACCTTCAACCAGAGCGAGTTCGAAGAGGCGCTGGCCGACGACGAGGCCGCCGTCACCGCGCTGTTCACCGACGCGACCAACGGCATCGCCATCCGCCTCGAGTCGCAGATCGACCTCTACACCGACTCGGTCGATGGACTCCTCAAGACGCGCAGCGACGGCTTCGACCGCCGCATCAAGCAGACCTCCAACCGCATCGATGACGCCGAACGGCGCCTCGAGCAATACGAGCAGCAACTGACCACCAAGTACGCCAACCTCGAGCAACTGCTGTCGCGGCTGCAGAGTCAAGGCAGCTCGGTGGGCAGCATCAACCAGGCCTTCGGCTAACGCTTTCGAAACCCCACGACCGACAGAGGACCCCCCATGACCTACGCACAAGCCGCCGCTACCTACCAGCGCAACGCCGTGATGACGGCCTCGCCCGAGAAGCTCGTCAAGATGCTCTACGACGGCGCGATCAAGAACCTCGAGAAGGCCCGCATCGGCCTGGAAGATCCCTCCACCGCTCGGTCCCAGGAAGTCGGCCAGGCCCTGAGCAAGGCGATGGGCATCGTCGGCGAGCTGCGCGCCAGCCTCGACCACGCCGCCGGCGGCGAGATCTCGACCAACCTCGACCAGCTCTACGAGTACGTGCTCGACCAACTCAGCACCGCCAACCTGCAGCGCACCGCCGAAGGCGTGAACAACGCCCAGCAAGTGATGCGCACGCTGAAGGAAGGGTGGGATGGCATCGTCCCCGCCTGAGCACACGCGTGCGCCGGACCCCGCCACCGACTCCCCGGTGGCGTTCGCCCTGCAGGAACTGACCGCCTGCTGGACGCAGGCGTTCGAAGCCATGGGCCGCGGAGAGCTCGGCGCCGTCGCATCCCTGCTCGACCAGGCCGACGCGCACCTCGCCGCCGCCGGCGACGGCAACAGCGACTCCCCCACCGAAGCCCGACTGCGCACCGAAGCCGCCCAAGCCCACGCCCTGCTGCAGCATGCCATGCAGTCCGGCCTCGACGGCATCAAGACCGAACTCGGCCAACTGCGCCGCGGCGCCAAGGCACTACGCGGCTACGACCGCGCCGAGAAGGCCCTCGGTCGGCGGTTCGAGCGGAATGCTTGACTCGCGGTGGGGTGGCACACGGGTCGCCACCGCGAAGTCCGTCACCGATGCCGCCAGTATCGTTTCAGGGTGAATGGATCGGGCTAGACAGTCTCCACCGGACCGCGGCCGCGCTGCCCGCGCGATCTTTCCCGCAACCGGTGCGCACTCCATAGCATGCGCACACGCACCAGACCCAGCGCGCCGCGAGTCACGTCGGATCCGCAGTTGGTCGTGGCCACACCGTTGCTGGACAGATCGAGGGATGCTGCGGGGCTACTGGGTGCTGACCGCAGCCGCGGGCGCGTTCGATGTGCCGCGCGTGGCGAAGATCGAGGGCAGATCCCCGGGTCCGTACATAGGCGCACCACCGGCGTCCATGCCGGCCCCCGGAGCCGCGGCGGTCGGGCCGCCGCGGCGATCATTCCGGGTCGGATCAGGCGATGCTCTGCAGGTTGAACTGCGCGTCTTCGTCGTTGGGGTCGATCTGCAGGGCGTTCTGGAAGCAGGTCTTGGCCTCATCGGCGCGGTCGAGCTTCCACAGACAGACGCCGCGGTTGTTCCAGGTCTGGGCGTCGCTGTTGTCGATCTCGCTGGAGCGGCGGAAGCAGTACTCCGCTTCGGTGAACTGCTCCTGGCCGAACACGACCATGCCCAGGTTGAACCAGGCCTCGGCGTTGTTCTCGTCCTCGGCGATGACCGCGTTGAACGAGTTGATCGCGCCGATGTCGTCGCCGGTGATGTAACGCACGAAGCCGAGCTGCATCTGGTATTCGAGCTCGCTCGGCGAGAAGGTCGCGGCGGCGTCGAGGTGCGGCAGCGCGTCCTCGTAGCTACCCTGCGACAGGTAGGCCTCGGCGGCGGTTCGGTGGATCTCGGCCATCTTGACGCCGAGCTCCGACAGGCTCTGGCGCACCAACTGCCGCTCCTGCTCGGCCATCGGCTCGACGACGAGCGGCGGCACCTGCGCGTCGCGGGTGTCGCGGATGCGCGTCGGGATCGACTGGAAGCCCCCCTGATTCGAGCCGGGGCTCTGATTCGGGCTGGGGTTCGGGATGTTCGGGGTCGCCGGCGGGATCGTCGGCGTCGGGTTGTTGCTGGTAGCAGTCATGGTTCTCTCCATTCCGGGGGTGGTGATTCGGCCGCTCACAACGCGGCCAGAAGTTCGTGGACGGCCGCCGCCTCGCGATCGAGGCAACGAGCCTCGAGCAAGCGCACGGTGTGTTCTCCCATCCGACGCGCGGCGTCGGTCTGGCCGAGCCGCTGCAGGATGAGCGTGGTCTGATGGCAAGCACCCGGAGAGTCCGGGTAATCGGCCAGGAACTCGCTGAGCACGTTCAACGCACCCGGCAGGTCACCGGCCTCGATGTGGAGGCGCGACAACGTCAGGCGCGCGACCTCATAGGAGGGCTCGATCGCGATGGCCTGCTCGAGCAGGCGGCGGCTGCGCTCGCGATCGCCGCGCTGCAGCCAAGCCTGCGCGATGCCCGTCAGCGACACGTAGCTGGTGATGCCCTCCTGGATCGGCACCACCATCACGCTGTCGCGATAACTCATACAGCGCCGGTAGTGCTCGATCGCGGCCTCGTTGTCACCGTCGACGAGCGCCAGGCTCGCGGCCAGGTA
>DRKG01000427.1 GCA_011051855.1 bacterium
ATACCCGTTCCCTTTCCGAACACGGCAGTCAAGCAGTCGGGGCCGATGATAGTGCGTAGCGCGAAAGTAGGTCAGTGCCGGGTCATTCCAACGAGCCTCGTCGTCCCCTGGGGGGATGGCGAGGCTTCTTTCGTTTGTTGGCGGATCCGGCGATCTGCTAGCCTTTCGCAGAATGAGTGCGAGTCCGCCACTTGCCCGGGTTCCGGACGCCCGACGGGATCCGGTGCTCCGGCGCTATCCGCTGCGGCGTTTGCGGCTCCCGTGTGGAGACGGGGTGCTGTCGATGGTGGTCCCGGATGCGCGGGCTTGGCTGCGGGAAGGCCGTTGGGCGTCGGCGGTGGTGCGCGGGGCGGAACCGCCGTACTGGATCCGGATCTGGCCGGCGGCGGTGGCGGTCGCACGGCAGCTTGCGCAGGCTGGCGAACTGCACGGAGTTCGCGCCCTGGATTTCGGCTGTGGGGTCGGGGTGCCCGGTGTGCAGGCGGCCGCGCTCGGGGCTTCGATCACGTTTGCGGATCTGGAGGCCGACGCGGTGCGCTTTGCCGCGTGGAATGCCGAGCGGCAGCCGGCGAGTCCGGGGCCCGCGGGTGTTCGTCGCGCGGATTGGTCGCGTGGGCTGGTGGTTGGCGACTTCGATCTGCTGATCTTGTCGGACGTGACCTATCACCGGCAGAACCATGCGCCGGTTCGGCGGCAGATCGAGGCCGTGCTCGATGCGGGGGGCTGTGTGTTGCACGCGGACCCCGGGCGTGAGGAGTCGGCCAGGTTCCTGGCGGGCCTCCCACCCGCATGGCGGCGGCAGACGTGGTGGCGAGATGTTGCGTTCGACGGGCGTCCCGCCAACGTGCGTCTGAGTTTGCTCGCTTCGGAGGATGGGCAGTTGGCTGCATGGCGAAATAGGTTGGCCGCGCCCGATAGCGGCGGTCCCGCGGCCATCGCCGAGGTTTCGCGATGAGCGTCGAACTACAGAACGTCACCATCCGCTATGGCCGGCGGGTGGCCGTCGAGGATCTGAGCGTCACCTTTCCGGACGGAGCCGTCGGGCTTCTCGGCCGCAATGGGGCGGGCAAGAGTTCCGTGCTGAAGGCCTTGCTCGGATTGGTGCAGCCGAGTGCGGGGTCGATGCACTTCTCGTCGCTGCCGGCGGACGCTTCGAGCACGATGGTGCGCGAGCACGTCGGGTATATGCCGGAACGCGATGCCCACCTGCCGCAGGCGAGCGGTTTCGACATGGTCAGTCTGCTGGGCATGCTGAGCGGTCTACCCCGCCGGGATGCCTGGCGTCGGGCACACGAGGTGCTGTACTTGGTCGGCCTGGAAGAGCAACGCTATCGGCCGGTTGCCGGTTACAGCGCGGGCATGCGGCAGAAGGCCAAGCTGGCCGCAGCACTGGTGCACGACCCGGACGTGTTGTTCCTCGATGAGCCGACCAACGGCCTCGATCCCGCCGGGCGTTCCGAAATGCTCGCACTCGTCCGCCAGTTGAGCCGCGAACTCGGGAAGTCGGTGGTGTTCTCGACGCATATTCTGCAGGACGTCGAGACGGTCTGCGATGCGGCCGTCGTGATGGAACGGGGGCGCTGCGTGGCGCAGGGAGCGGTGCAGGAACTGACCGCCGGTGCCGGCCACAGCTACCTGATGCGCGTCGAGCCATCCGATGTCGACGTGCACACGGTGCTCGGCGCGGACTATGCGGTCGAACCGCACGGGGACGGTCGGTACGTGGTGCGCCTGGCCGCCGAGGAAGCCAGCAACGCGCTGTTTGCGGCGCTGGCCCAGGCGGGGGTGCGCGTGCGTAGCTTCGTCCGCCAGCGCCGTTCGTTGGAGGACGTGTTCCTGACCGCGGTGCGGGCAGAATGAGCCAATCGCTGCACTATCGCCCGCTCGCCTGCCAGCGCATCACCGGCTATCGGCGGCTGTGGCCGCTCGCCCGGCAGGAGATGCTTTCGGTGTTCAGGAGCAAGTGGGGGGTCGCGCTCTACCTGTTCTGTCTGCTTCCGGCGCTCGCACGGCTGACCATGTTGATGATCATGTTCGGAGTGATCGAGTTCGGGCCCCCGTCGCTGCGCAACCGGCTGGGCCAGTCGGTCCCCGATGGCATGGCCTTCCTCAGCCCGGAGCACGCGTCCTTCTACCTGCACGACATGCTCGAAGCGCGGCCCGGTATGATCTTCTTCCTGCTGCTGACGACGCTCGTGGTGGCGCGCTCGGTGGCGCGCGATCGCGCCACCAACGCGCTCGAGCTCTACTGGACGCGCGGCATCTCGCCGTGGGGCTACGTATTCGCCAAGTGGTGGGGCGGCTTCCTGATCACCGCGAGCGTGACCGTCGGCACGCCGCTCCTGCTCTGGGTGACAGCGACTCTGCTCGCCGACGACTACACGCTGCTGCAGGCGACCGCGCCGCAGTTCCTGCTCGGCCTCGCCGGCATGCTGCTGTTGACCGCGGTCTGGACGATGATCGGCACGTTCGTGTCGGCCAGTGCCAGCAGCGCGAACGCGGCGATGGTGGTCTGGTGCATGCTGCTGGTCGGCACCCGCGCGGTCGGCGGGATCCTGTCCGGCATCCTGCACGAACGCGAGTTGATGTCGTGCCTGTCCTTCTGGGAGGCCGGCGGCGTGATCGTGCGTTCGCTGGCGGATCTCCCGCAGGAGCGCGTTTGGCTGGGCGGGGCCATCGCGACCCTGTCGACGCTGCTGGTGGTGACCGGGCTCCTCGCCCGCCGGCGGCTCGCGATCGGGGAGGCGTTGCAGTGAGCGCAGCGGCTACGGAGGCTTCGCACCGGTTGTCCTTCGCCAACGTGACCAAGTGGTATGGCTCGGTCTGTGCATTGCTCGACGTATCGTTCGAGGTCGGCCGCGAAGTGGTCGGACTGGTCGGCAAGAACGGCGTCGGCAAGTCGACGTTGATGAAGCTGGCGGTCGGGTTGTTGGCGCCGAGTCAGGGCGAAGTGCGAGTCGGCGAGCATTCGGCTGGAACGCGGGCCGCGCGTGCGGCCATCGGCTTCTGTCCGGATTTCGACCGTCTGTATGAACCGCTGTCGGGCGCCACCTTCGTCGCCTGGATGCTGCGTTACCACGGCGTTGGCGCCAGCACCGCGCGGTCCCGCGCGATCGAGGTGCTCACCGAACTGGGGCTCGGATCGGACATGCACCGGCCGATCCGCGAATACAGCAAGGGGATGCGCCAGCGCGTGCGGCTCGGCCAGGCGCTCGCGCACCGCCCGCGATTCGTGCTGCTGGACGAACCGATGACCGGGCTGGATCCGGTCGCGCGCGCCGAACTGTCGCAGCGTATCCGGGCGTTGCCCGAGCAAGGGGTCGGCGTCCTGGTGTCGAGCCACGTGCTGCACGAACTCGAGGCCGTCGTCGACCGGGTGGTGCTCGTGCACCAGGGCCGCGTGTTGGCCGATGGCCGCATCGGCGAACTGCGCGAACGACTGCCCGAGCGCCCACACCGGTTGCGCATCCGCGGCGCCCGGCTGCGCGGAATCGCTGCGCACCTGACCGGCTGGCGCGAGGTCGAAGGGGTCGCGATCCGCGACGGCGCGCTCGAGGTCGCTCTGACCGGCGACAGCGAGTTCTACGACCGGCTTACCCGGTTCGCGGCCGACTGGCCGGGCGGCATCGAGGAACTGGTGCCGCTCGACGACGATCTGGCGTCGGTCTTCGGGTATCTCGTCGAATGAACGCCGGGGCACCACACGATCCGCCGACGATGGCTTCGTCGATCGGCGCGATGCTCGAGTCGGCGCGGCAGACGCTGGTGATGTTGCGCTACCGCCGGACCTGGTGGTGGGCCCTGCCGGGGCTCGCCGGCTTGTTCGCTCTCGCCTACGCCGCGGGTCTGCGCGCCCCCGAGCGCGTCGCAGGCGCCGACATGTTCTGCGTGTTCGCTTGGTGGTCGTTGAGTTCGGTGGTGGTTCCGTGGGTGGCCGTGTTCCTCGGTGTGCAGGCGGTGCACGGCGAACTCGAGGATCGCACCGCGCAGTACCTGTTCCTGCGGCCGGTGTCGCGCGCGGCGCTCCTGTTCGGCAAGTGGCTGGCGGTGGCGATGGTCTCGTCGGCGATCTCCGTCGGCGCCGCGGCGGTGATCTACGCGGGGGTGGGGGCACACGCGGCCCGTTGGCCCGACGGCGGCGAGCCGGAACTGCTCTACGCGTTCGGCGAAACGGTGATCTTCGGCGCAATCGCCTACACGTCGGTCGCGATGCTGTTCGGCGCGGCGTTCCGCCGGCCGTTGGTGTGGTCGGCGTTCTTCGTCGTCGGCCTGCAACTGGTCGCCGCGAACCTGCCGGTATCCGCAGGCTTGCGACGACTGACCATCACCGATCCGATGCGCCGCATGGTCCTCGACCGCATCGAGCCCTCGCCGCGGCTGGCCCGCATGCTGTGGCCCGCCGAGCGCGAGTTCTCTTATGACGACATCGGTGCGCCGGTGCAGAACCTCGTCTGGTTCACGCTGGTCGGCCTGCTCGTTGCGGTCGTCTGCTACGCACGCGCCGAGTACGATTCCCGGAGTCGCGATTGAACGACGTGCGCGAATTCGTCGGCGGTGCGCTGCTCCGCCCGGAAGATGTGCAGGAGCAGGATGCGCTGCGCAGCCAGATCGCCTGGTTCAATCGCCTGCGGTTGGTGGTCGCCGCCGGCGTGATCTGGCTGTGTGTATTGGAGACCCACGTGTTCAATCTGATCGCGGATCCGTGGCCGCTGTACTCGCTCGGTGCCGCGATCGTGCTGGTCGTCGGAATCTACATCCTCGCGTTCCGGCGGCTGGCGCGCAGCGACCTGCGCACGCTGCGGCGGCACGTTTACCTGCAGATCGCCGTCGACCTGGCGATCCTGACCGCGCTGCTGCACTACTCCGGCGGAATCACCAACCCGTTGGTGTTGTTCTATCTGTTTCACGCCTTCATCGCCGCGTTGGTGCTGTCGGTGGAAGCGGCGGTGGCGGTGGCGTTCGCCAGCTTGCTGCTGCTCGTCGGGCTCGGCTTTGCCGAACGCGAAGGCTGGCTCGAACACCACCCGCTGCCGGTCGGCATGTTCGACCTGCGCACGATCGCGCCGGTCGGCCTTTGGTTGCTGGTGTTCGCCTACGCCTCGACGCTGGCGTTTTCGATCTACTTCGTCGCGACCGTGCTGGCCCGACTCAAGCGGCAGGAACGCGAGCTGCTCCGCCTGGGTCGACACCTGGCGCTCAGCGAGAAGTTGGCGTCGGTCGGCACGTTGGCCGCCGGAGTCAGCCACGAGATCAACAACCCGATCGGCGTGATCCGCAACAAGGTGCAGATCCTGCGTTACCGCGTGCAAGACGGCGATGCGCCCGACAAGCTTCTGGCCGAGCTCGACGTGGTCGACAAGCACACCCGCCGCATCGCCCAGATCACCGACGGTCTGTTGCAGTTCTCGCGCGAACGCCCGTTCGAGCTGCGCCCGCTCGACCTCGCGAACCTGTTGCGCGAAGCCGAGGATCTGGTGCGGGTGCCGTTCCGCACGGCCGACGTGTCGCTGCAGGTCTCCAGCTCGGTGCCGTCCGACGTGGTCGTGCACGGCTCGCCGAATCACCTGCTGCAGGTGTTGATCAACATCCTGCTGAACGCCAAGGACGCTTCCGAGCCCGGGTCGGTGGTCGAGCTGTCGAGCACCCTCGCCGGGCACGAAGTCGTGCTCGAGGTGCGCGACCACGGGCAGGGCATCCCGGCGGAGTTGCTGGAGAAGGTCTTCGACCCCTTCTTCACGACCAAGGATGTCGACAAGGGCACCGGCCTCGGGCTCGCCATCAGCCACGGCATCGTCGAACGCCATCACGGCCGCATCGACGTCGACAGCGAAGAGGGGCGCGGCACCTCGTTCCGGATCGTGCTGCCGGCGACTCCGGCAAGCCCGTAGAGTCGTGACGGCCCTACGGGTGGCCCTCTCCGTCGTTGTCCACAACAACGGGTAGCAGTTGTCGGTCAAGAAACCCTTGGCAAGGGCGGCAGGCGCTGGTATTCTGCGCGGCGTGTTGGGCGGTCACCAAGGGAGGGACCGACGGCACGGGCCACTCGAACTAGGCACTCGGGTGGCCCGACTCTGGTCATCCTGCACTCCTCTCCGCAGTCTGGCGGCTGACGTTGCTGGGGCGCCGGGTTCGCCCGGTGCCGCGCTGTGGCGGAGGAGAGCGGGGCCCTGAGGCTTTTGGGCGCCGCCGACCCTCGCTGGTCGGTGGCGCTTTTTCGTGGAGGTGCGGCGTGGGCGAGCACCGCCGTGCCACCGCAGTCGCCCTCGGGCCCAAAAACCAACTAGGCCCGCCGCGAATGGGCGGGCCTTCTGGCGGGTGATCTTCTGACTGGGTGACCTTGCCGCTTCCGCTACAGCTTCACGTTGACGATCTGGTCGACGTTGAAGTCGTAGCTGAACTCTTCGTCCACGTTGATCAGGCGGCCGGTGCCCTTGAACTCGTTGAAGATGATCGCACCGGACATCGAACGACCGTCTTCCAGCGACAACTCGACCCAGTCGGCTTGACGGGCGTTCATCAGCAGGTCGTAGACTTCATCGCGGGTGGGCCGAGCGGCTTGCCTGGTGGACATGAATGGTTCTCCTGTGCGGCCTGGACGCGCCGCTGCATGGGGTTGGGCCCCCGTTCTTGCGGTCGGGGGCATGTATTTGGATGGATGATCGCGTCGGGCTCGCGCCACGCCGACGGCGTCGGTGTTCACCAGCGTGAACCGCCCAGGATCAACCGCCCTTGGCACCGACGACTTCGGCCTGGATCAGGAACTGCGACCAGGACTCGAATCGGGATGGAGTCTGCCACAGTTTGGCGAACTCGACAAGGGAGGTAAAGCCCCCACGCATCTTCGAGATTTCACGGATTCCGACGGTTTCGCGGGCTCGCGGAAGCGGCCACGGGACGTCCAGGCAGTAGGCCAGCCCGGCATGGACTTTGCCCACCGGAGTGGAGTCGTCGTTGATCAGGCCGACCAGGCGCGGGGGCGGCAGCGGGGCGGAATCCACGCCGGTGGTCGGTAGCCGCAGTTCCTCCGTGAGTTCGCGCCAGAGGGCGCGGATGAAGAACGCTCCGGCGCCCTCGGGTGGGGCGGGCCCGCCCGGGCCATCGTCCATCGGTTCGATGTGGCCGCCGAGGCCGATCGACCACGATTCGTGCAGGCGGGCCTCGCGCTGCTTCTTGGTGCGCTGCACCAGGAACAGGCCGCGGTCGGGCGCGCCGTCGTCCGCCGCATCCGACCAGTCGCCGCAGCGCAGCATGCAGTAGGGAATCCACTGCTTCCAGGCAGGGGTCTGTTCGGCCTGGTCGCGCGGCACGAACCGGCCGTGCGCACGCGCCGCGGCGAGGAACGCGTCGGTGTCGTCGAGGCGCACGCAGCCCTGTGGCCAGTCGCCACCGAAGAACGCCTCGCGGTCGACGACGAACACCCGTTCCATCGGCAGGGCCCGGCTCAGTCCTGTTTGTCGCCCTGGTCGTCGCCCGATCGCCCGAGCAGGTTGCGCAGGTTCGACAGCGAGGTCAGCTCGCCCTTCTTGGTGCGCTGCTCGGAGATCTCGCGCGCCGGCTCGACCGTGTAGACGCGCTGTTCGCGTGGGCCGTCTCCGCGGCCACCGCGGCGCGGGCCCCGATCGCGCGGACCCCGTCCGCCGCCGAAGCGCCCACCGCCTTCGCGCTCGCCTTGCTGTCCGGGGCCACCGCGGCGGCGGCCGCCGCCGGGCCGCCCGCCCGCGCTGCCGGGCCGCCGACCCTCCTGGCTCTCGCGAGGACCCCTCCCGCGCCGCCGACCCTGCTGCTGCTCCATGCGTTCGCCGAGGGTGGGCAGGCGGCCTTCGGCGAGGTGGCGCGGTTTGTGCATCGACAGCGAGATCTTCTTCTTCTGCTGGTCCACGTTGAGCACCCAGACGGTGACCACCTCGCCGACGCGCAGCATCTGGTTGGGGTCGCGCAGGCGCTGCCCGGGGATCTGCGAGATGTGCACCAGACCGTCGTGGCCGATGCCGAGGTCGACGAACGCGCCGAACTCGGTCAGGCTGGCGATGCGTCCCTTCAACTCGCGGTCCTGATGCAGGTCGGCGAGGGTGTGCACGCCTTCGTTGGCGGCCGCCATCAGCTCGCCGCGGGGATCCTTGCCCGCGCGGCGCAGTTGCTGCAGAACGGCCTGCACGCGCTCCTTGGTCCACTGCTCACTCGCCAGCTCGTCGGCATCGAGGTGGCGAAGGTGCTTGCCGACCAGTTCGAGCGGTTCCGAGCCCGCTAGCTGCGCGATCGCCCGCACCAGGTCGTAGTCGTCGGGATGGAGCGGCGTCGCGTCGAGCGGTTCGTCGCCGCCCGAGATGCGCACGAAGCCGGCGATGTTGCGGTAGCAGGTCTCGTTGATGCTCTCGACGGCGAGGATCTGCGCGCGCGTCTTGAAGCCGCCGATCTCCTTGCGGTGTTTGACCAGCGCCTGGGCCCGCTCGCTGCCGAGTCCCGGCACGCTCTGCAGCACGTCCGCGCCGGCCGTGTTGAGGTCGCAGCCGATTTCGGCGAGGCAGCTCGACTTGACCCGGCCGAGCTCGCGCTGCAGCGTGCCCTGGTGCACGTCGTCGAGCGTGTGGCCGAGACCGAGCGTGCGGATGTCCATGCGCAGCAGTTCGAGCAACGGATCCTGAAGTCGGCGGCCGAGCGAGATCGCCGTGCGCACGCCGACCTCGACCCCGGGGATCGCCTTCTTGCCGCCGGTGCTGGCGGCGAAGATCGTCGAGGCGGCCTCGTCGACCGGCACCACCATCGGTGCCGGTGTGTCGCCGAGAGCCTCGCGCAACTGCGCCACGACCTTTTCGCTCGACGCCTGGCGGCGGCCGTGCGGCACCGCGATCGCGTGCGGTTGGTGCTCGCGGATGATCTCGACCAGCAGGCCGATGGCGCCCTGCTTCTGCTCGTCGTTGTCGGTCGGCAGGGTCTTGTGCTGCGCCACCGATCCGTCTTCGTTGAGCAGCGCCGCCCAGATCGCCTTGCCGGACGTGCGCAGCGCCAGCACCTTCTTCTCGCCGAGCGGCGGCGCCAGCAGTTGCGAGCGCAGGTTGCGGCCGTAGGTGCGCATCGCCTCGCGATCGGCCTTCTCCTTGAGCCGCCGGCGCACGTCGTTGCCGCACAGCTCCTGCAAGCCGACGGCGGCGTTGTCGAACACCAGGTCGTAGAAGTCGCCGAGCTGCGTGCCCGGCACCGTGTCCTTGGCGTGCAGTTCGCGCAGCAGTTCGCGGTGGCGGCCCGGCGGCAGGCCGAGCTCGAGCTTGAGGATCTTCTCGCGCTCGGCGCGCCGCAGCGCCAGCATGCGCCCCGACGGGATCCGGTTGATCGGCTCGGCAAAGTCGAAGAACTGCTTGTACTTGCCCGGATCCCCGTCCGGGTCGACGGGCCTGGCGCGCAGGATGCCGCGACGCAGTTCGTCGCGGAACCGCGCGCGCGTGGTCGGTTCGTGCACGATGCGGTCCGAGAGGATCAGCAGGGCGCCTTCGAGTGCGCTCTCCGCGGACGGGATGCCGTTCTCCTCGCTGATGTAGGGCTCGGCCAGCTTGCGCAGGTCGACGTCTGGAACGGCCGCTGCCGCCGGGCTCTCAGCCGCACCTTCCGGTTCTCCGCTGCTCGGCACGGTCTCGATCGCGGCGTCGCCGAACTGGCGATGCAGGATCGCCAGCGCCAGCGGCATCAGCCCCTTTTCCTCCATCTGCATCGCGAGGCCGCGGCGGCGCGGGCGCATCGACTGGTAGTAGTCGTCGAGCAGATCCTGGTCGGCGGTGGCGGTCAGCGCCCGTTCGAGCTCCTCCGTGCGGCGGCCGCGCTCGTCGGCTTGCTGCAGGATGGTGGCGCGGCGCTGCTCCAGCTCGCTGAGGTGGTGCAGCCGTTCGGCGACGGCGACCAGGCGGTCCTCCGTCATGTTGCCGAGCTCGTGGCGGCGGTAGCGGGCGAGGTAGGCGGGCGTGGCGTTCTGCTCGAGCAGGGCGACGGCGGTGGCGATGTGTTCGGCCGGGCTGTCGAACTCGGCGCAGAGACGATCGAGGGTGGCTTGTGATGCCATGTTGGTGTGGGGCGCCGGCAAACGGGCGGTGCTGGGGTCGACGTGGAGAGAGGGCCCGGCACGATAACAAGCTCTCGGCGCCAACGGCGGTGTCGGCCCGACAAATCGTCGAATCGGTGCGTTGCGCGATCGGCGTTGCGGGCTTGCTCGCGACGCTGCCAGGCACGAACATCGGGCCGGTGTCCCGCACCGTCGACCCCGACAAGATCGAACGCATCTGGCTGCGCGCGCCGAACTGGCTCGGCGATTTCGTCATGGCGACGGCGAGCTTCCAGCGCGTGCGCGCGGCGTTCCCGAACGCCCATGTGACCGCCGGAATGAGGCCCTACCTGCGGTCGCTGGCCGCCGGCGCCGACTGGTTCGACGAGATCGTCGATACGCCGCGCGGCGGCGGCCTCGCCGGACTGTGGCGGCAGGTGCGCGCGCTCCGGCGCCGCCGCTGCGATCTCGCCATCGTATTGCCGAACTCGCCGGCGACCGGCCTGGTGCCGTTCCTCGCCGGAGTGCCGCTGCGCCTCGGCTACAGGCAGGGGCGGCCGGGGCTGATGAACCTCGGGCGCACCGCGCCGGTGCGGCGCCGGTTCTGGCAACGGCGCGACGGCCCGCGGCGCATGCCGACGCCGATGCCGCAGTACTACCACGACCTGCTCGACGAACTCGGCATCCCGGCCGGCGGGCAGCATCCGGTGCTGGCGGTCTCGGACGAGGCCGACCGGTGGGTCGCGCAGCACCTGCGCGAACGCGGCGTCGCCGACGGCCAGCCGCTGTTGCTGCTCGTGGTCGGCGCGAACTTCGGTTCGAGCAAGCTCTGGCAGCCGCAGAACTTCGCCGCCGTCGCGCGGCACTTCCAAGGGCGTCACGGCATGCGCGCGCTGGTGTTGGTCGGGCCGGCCGAGGTCGAACTCGGCGAACAGATCGCCGCAGAGGGCGACGCGCTCGCGCTGACCGCGCCGGTGTTGCCGCTGGAAACGTTGCAGGCGGTCGTGCGCCGCGGCGCGCTGATGGTCACCGGCGACACCGGTCCGCGGCACATGGCCAACGCGTTCGACATCCCGGTGGTCTGCCTGATCGGGCCGAGCGACCCGAGCTACACCGACTACTGCATGGAGCGCACCGAGTTGCTCCGTAAGGACCTCGATTGCTCGCCGTGCCAGCGCAAGACCTGCCCGCTCGGGCACCACCGCTGCATGAAGGACATCACCGTCGCCGAGGTCGTCGCGGCGGGCGAACGGTTGCTCCTGCGCCACGGTGCTGCATCCGGTTGAGCCCGGCCGACGACGAAAGCCGTTACGCCGGCCGCCGGCGGCACTATGGTGATTGCGTCCCCCCATGTCCGACGGCCCATTCCTCCTCGTCGTCAGCCACGACGACAAGTCCGAGACGCACGCGTTCTACAAGGACGTCGTGACCATCGGGCGATCGCGTGACTGCGACCTGTTCCTGCCCGATCGCCTGATCTCACGCATCCATTGCCGCATCGAGCGTCAGGACGGCGGCTTTGCGCTCGTCGACGCCGGCGCGCAGAACCCGGCCAAGCTGCGCGGCCGGCCGGTGATGCGCGCGACCCTCAACGTCGGCGACCGGTTCGAGGTCGGCGGCTACGAGATCACGCTCAGCGAACCGCAGGACCAGAGCGTATCGGTCGACGAGACCCGGCCGGGCGGCGACCAGGCGCGCGGGGCGCAGGATCTGGTCGCGTTCCTGCAGATCGCGCGCGCCCTCAACGAAGAGCGCGACCTGGCGCGCCTGCTGACGCAGATCGTCGACGCCGCCATCCAGTTGTGCGGCGCCGAACGCGGCTTCTTGATCCTGAAAGGCGGCCGCGACGACGGCGGCGAACCGTCGGTCGAAGTGGCGCGCAACTTTGCGCAGGAGGAGGTGCTGTCGCCGGAGTTCAAGATCTCGCGCACGATCGCCAATCGGGTGATGGCGACGGGCGTCGCCGAGCTGACCACCAATGCGCAGGAGGATGATCGCTTCCGCGATCTGCAGTCGGTCGCGGATCTGCGGCTGCGCAGCGTCCTGTGCATTCCGATCCGCGTGCAGACCGAGGTCGGCGGCGTGCTCTACGTCGACAATCGGCTCCAGCAGCAGGTGTTCCAGGAGCGCGAGAAGACGCTGTTGATGTCGCTCAGCGATCACGCCGGTACCGCGATCGTCAACGCGCGCGCGATGGAGGAGTTGCGCCGCAAGCAGGTCGAGCTGCAGGCCGCGCTCGATCGTGTCGACCAGTTGAACGGCGCCCTCAAGGGGCAGTTGCAAGAGACCACCAGCGAACTGTCGCAGATCAAGGAGGAACTCAGCGCGCAGAGCCTCGGACTGCGCAGCAAGTACGACTACAAGCAGATCGTTGGCAGCGGCAGCGCGATGCGGGCGGTGTTCTCGCTGCTCGACAAGTACATCGACGCCGACGATCCGGTGCTGATCACCGGCGACAGCGGCACCGGCAAGGAGCTGGTTGCGCGTGCGATCCATGCCCACAGCGACCGCCGAGACATGGCGTTCGTCAGCGAGAACTGCGCGGCGCTGCCCGAGGCGTTGCTCGAGAGTGAGTTGTTCGGCTACGTGCGCGGCGCGTTCACCGGTGCCAACGCCAACAAGAAGGGGCTGTTGGAGTCGGCCGACGGCGGCGTGCTGTTCCTCGACGAGGTCGGCGACATGGCGCTCGATCTGCAGAAGAAGCTGCTGCGCGTATTGCAGGAGGGCGAGGTGCGGCCGCTCGGCAGCCAGCAGACGGTCAAGGTCGACGTGCGCCTGATCTGTGCTACCAACCGCAACCTCGAACAGATGGTGCAGGACGGCGAGTTCCGCGAGGACCTCTACTACCGGCTGGCGGTGCTGCCGGTGCACCTGCCGCCGCTGCGCGACCGCAAGGAGGACATCCCGCAGTTGATCAAGCGCTTCCTCGGGGACCTGCAGCGCGAGACCAGAGGCCGCGTGCGCGTGTCGCCGGACGCGATGGAGAAGCTGGTCGCCTACAGTTGGCCCGGCAACGTGCGCGAGTTGCAGAACGAGATCCGTCGCGCCGCGATCCTCTGTGATGGCATCATCCTCGAGGGGCACCTCAGCCAGCACGTGCGCGAGGGCCGTCGCGGTCCGGGAAGCACGTTGGTCGACGATGGCCTGGTGCCGTCGGAGCGCGGCACCACCCTGCCGGACATGGTCAGAGAACTCGAGATCCGCGAGATCCAGAAGGCGTTCGACCGCGCGCAGTCCAACAAGAGCCGTGCTGCCGACCTGCTCGGTCTGTCGCGGTTCGCCCTGCAGCGCAAGGTGGAGAAGTACGAACTCGACGCCCAGGGCCGGCCGCTGCCGAAGGGAGATGCCGACGGGCCGACGCCGGACGCCCGAAGCGAGTAGACTGCCCGGCCCGTGACGACGTTCGCGCAGCCGTTCGAAGACTACGAAATCCTGGACCGGGTCGGCGCCGGTGCGATGGGCACGGTGTTCAAGGCGCGGCAGAAGCGTCTGAATCGGATCGTCGCGCTGAAGGTGTTGAAGCCGTCGCTGGCGCGCGACAAGCGCTACGTCGATCGGCTGCGGCGCGAGGCGCGCATCGTCGCGTCGCTGAGTCACCCGCACATCGTCGCCGGCTACGACCTCGGCGAAGAGGGGGGCTACCACTTCTTCGTGATGGAGTTCGTCGAAGGCAAGAGCCTGCGGCAGTTGCTGGTCGAGTGGGGCATGTTCGCCGAGGAATACGTGCTCAAGGTCGCGCGGCAGGTCGCCGAGGCGCTCGACCATGCCTACCAGCGCGACGTCATCCACCGCGATATCAAGCCCGGCAACATCCTCATCGACGAGCGCGGCGACGTGCAGCTCACCGACA
>DRKG01000428.1 GCA_011051855.1 bacterium
GCTTGCCGGCGAGCAGCTCGTCGCGCAGCACCTTGGCCCAGTTGGTGTCGAGGTTCGGCAGCGTCGCCAGCATCTGTTCGAACGCCTCTGCGCCGAACGGGTAGCCGTGTTCGCCGGTGCCGCTGTCGTCCCGGCCGGCATCGATGCGCCGCAGGTAGCTCTCGGCGGCGGCCGCGTGCGCGGCGATCGCGACCAGGCCGACGAAGCACTGGCGGCTGCCGTTGTCCGGCACCTCGACCTGTTCGGCGAGCTGCAGCCACTGGTCGACCAGCAGGGTATCGCAAGCGATCTCTTCTTCGCGGCGGCGGCGGCCGTTCTCGCGCACCCACAACCGTCCCTGTTCGCGATCCCAACGGGTCACGGTCTTGGTCGCGCCGTCGACCGTCAGGCGCGGTGCGGCGTCGTTGCAGAGCTGCTCGAGCGCGGTCGCGAACGTCGTTGCCAGTTGCGCGATCTCGCCGAGGCTCCGGGCGCGCAACGCGGCCTCGGGAAGGCCGGCCTGTTCGGCGAACGCCATCATCGCCGCGGCCAGCGCCGGGAAGTCGCGCCGCTGTAGGGCATCGCGCACGTCGGTGGACTGCAGCCGCTGGTGGAAGGCCTGCCAGACGCCGGCACGGTGTCGCGCGCGCAGCGCCGTCAGGGCCTCGCGGCCGGTCGCGAGCGCGGCTTCCGCCTGGCGCCGCTCGGCGGCCAGCTCCGCCGGCCAACGAGCAGCCGGCTCCAGCCCGTCGGCGAGCGCGTCGATCGTCTGCGTCAGGCGCTGCTCGTCGTCGCCGGCCTGCGCCGCGGCCAGCGGGGCCTGGAGCGCGGACAGGTGCGCGCGGCCGGCGGCGAGGATCTCGTCGCGCAAGGACGCCACCTGGGTGCGCAGTTCGTCGGCGTCGGCCAGGTCCGGCGGCGGTGTACCGGCGAGTGCCCGCAGTGCTCCGGCGGAGTCGTGCTCTTTGATCCTTGCCTGGCTGTTGCGCCGCAGTTGCTCGACGTGGATCGAGATGCGCTGGCGACGCTGCTCCTCCTTGCGGCGGCGCTCGGCGACCTCTCGCCGCACCTCGATCGCGAGGCTCGCGGCCGTCTCGGCCGCGGTGGTGCCGGCGTGATCGACCGCGACCTGGTCGAGTGCCCGGGCCAGTTCTTCGCCGGCCAGGTCGGATGCCTGCGCCCGCAACAGCGCGATGGTGGCGTCCTTCTGCTTGGCCTCGGCTTCGAGCACCTTGATGCGGTCGGCGAACTGCTGGGTCAGCGGGTCGTCGTACTTCTCGAGGATCTTGACGACTTCCTTCTCCTTCGGCTTGGTCACCGCCCAGTAGATCGCACCGCCGGCGATCAGCGCGGCGGCGGCGGCGAGGCCGATCCACAGGCCGCGTTTGGGCGGCGGCTGCAGCAGCACGGCGAGCTCTTCCAGCAGCTCGTTGGCGGTCTGGTAGCGGTCCGCCGGGTCCTTCGCCATCAGCCGTTCGATGATCGCGGAGACCTCGGGCGGCACGTCGGGGTCGACCTTGGCCGCTGGTTCGGCGGCGTCCTTGACCTGCGCGCGCAGGATGTCCTTGACGGTCTGGCCGCGGAACGGCGTGCGGCCGGTGACCAGGCGGTAGAACGTGCAGCCGAGCGCGTAGAGATCGGTTCGGTGGTCGAGTTCCTTGTGCAGGACCTGCTCTGGCGCCATGAAGTGCGGCGTGCCGATCGCGCGCTCGCCGCCGCCGTCGCCGCTGGTGCTGGCAAGTCCCAGATCGGCGATCTTGATTGCGCCGTGCTGGTCGAGCATCAGGTTGTCGGGCTTGATGTCGCGGTGCACGATGCCGAGCGACTCGGCGTAGGCCAGACCGGCGGCGGCGTCCGCGATCACCTGCAGCGCGCGGTCGACCGGCATCTTGCCCTGGCGCTTGAGCAGGTCTTCGCAGGAGCCGTCGTGCATCAGCTCCATCGCGTAGTAGTAGAGGTCCCCGTCGTGCTCGACGTCGAAGACCGAAACCACGTTCGGGTGCTGCAGCTTGGCGGCCGCGCGCGCTTCGGCGATGAACCTGGCGACGAACTCCGGATCCTCGGTCTGGTCGCGGTGCAGCACCTTCAAGGCGACCTCGCGGTGCAGGCTGACCTGCTCGGCACGGTAGACGGTGCCCATGCCACCCTTGCCGAGCACGCCGAGCACGCGGTAGCCGGGAATCGTCGGCAGGCCGCTCTCCTGCACGTCGCCGTAGGCGATCCGGGTGGTGCCGATCTCGATCACGTCGCCGTCCGCGAGCGGACTGGCCTGCACTTCGCTGCCGTTGACCTTGACGCGCCCGAGCGCCTTGATGCCGAAGCCCTTGCCCTTCAGCGCCTTGACCACCGCATGCTGGTCTTCGACTCCGGCTTCCCGAAGGCGCAGCGCGCAGTCGTCGCCGCTGCCGATCAGGGTGGGGACGTCGCGTTCGAGCGGGACAACGGTGCCGGCGAGCGGGCCGGTCTCGACGAGTAGTCGCACGTGTGCGGGAGCGGGGTTCTTTGCCAGAGGGGGCCGGCGAGTATGGCAGAGGTGCCCGTCACCTGCGAGGGGCGATTCGTCATCCGCAGAACGCGCGCAGCTCGACGCACTGGCGGGTATTGAGGTGCAGGCGCGCGGACTCGCCGACCTCGACGCCGCAGATCCACAGCACGCGGTCGTCGGCGTCGACCACCAACGGCAGGCGATCGCGGTCGAAGCGCGGCACGTGGCGGCTCTGCAGGAAGCGGCGCAGATCGACCGACTCGCCGAAGCCGAGCGGCTGGAAGCGGTCCCCGGGGCGGCGCGTGCGCAGCCGCCATGGCCCGGGACAGGTGCGCGGGTCGAGCAGAGCGCGCAGCGGGCCCGCCTCCTGCGGCGACGGGTAGAGCGGCGGCAAGGGGTGGGTGTTCGCTTCGATGGACCATTCGGTGGCGCCGAAGCGGGTGCGGCCGTGGTCGAACCACAGACGCTGGCCGCCGTCGTGCGTGCGCGGCGGTGCGCCGGCGCGGTCGGTGTCGACGAGCAACAGGCCGCGGCGCGTGCGCTCGACCAGCAGGCCGCCGCGGCCGGCGACGCGTTTGCCGTCGTGCTTGTCGAGCAGCGCGATGCAGCGATCGAGCCATGCCGACGACGGTGCGTCGCCGAACGGGTGCAGCGTCACGTGCGCTTGCCGCAGCGCTTCGCGCACGAACGGCAGGCTGTCGCCGTCGAGGTCGTGCAGGTCGAGTTCCAGTCGCCACGCGGTCTTGTGCCGGGCGCGCTGTGTCAGGATGCGGAGCCCCTGAGCCTCGATGATCTCGTTGGCCGCGCGCGCCGTGCTGACCACGGTCATCACCGAGATGTCCAGGCCGATGCCCATCGCGCGCCGCAGCGCCGGGATCGTTTCGTGGCGCAGCCGATTGCGCGCGAACCGCAGGTCGTCGTTGCTGTGGTCGTGGTAGGAGCGTTCGCCGAGTCGGGTGAGCAGGGCTTCGATGGTCGTGCGTCGCACCCGCAGCATCGGCCGCACCAGCAGCAGGCGGCGGTCGCCGCGGCCGAGCCAGCGGGATTCGGGGATGCCCGCCAGCCCGCGCGGATCGGTGCCGCGCAGCATGCGGAACAGCACCGTTTCGAGGTTGTCGTCGGCGTGGTGCGCGGTCATCACGACCTGGGCCGAAAAGTGCCGGGCGCACTCTTCGAGGGCCCGGTAGCGCGCGTTGCGCAGCGTGTCCTCACTCTGTCGAACGCCGTCGAAGGCCAGCCGCCGCACCGTCACCGGCACGTCGAGCCGGTCGCACAGGTCGACCACGAAGCGGGCGTTCGCCCGGCTGTCGGCGCGCACGGCGTGGTCGACGTGGGCGACGCACAGTGGCCGACCCAGGCGGCCCTCGTCGCGCAGGCGCGCGAGTGCCAGCAGCAGCAGCGTGCTGTCGGGGCCACCCGAGACGGCGGCCATGACCGGGCCCTCCGCGGCCACGTTTTCGTAGCGCGAAAGGCTGCGGGCGCAGGTATCGAGCAGGCGAACGAAACTGTCCATGGGAAGGGGGCGTTGGCTCGATAGACTGCCCGAGGCGACGGCCCGCGCAGCCCGAACCACACAGGAGCTTACCCCGCCATGCCCACCAGGGTCGCCATCAACGGATTCGGCCGCATCGGTCGTCTCGTCCTACGTGCATTCGCCGAACGGGGACTGCTCGAGCAGTTCGACGTGGTCGCGGTCGGCGACATCGTGCCCGCCGACAACCTCGCCTACCTGCTGCGGTACGATTCGACGCAGGGGCGCTTCGACGGCAGCGTCGGTTCGCGGAAGTCGTCGCCCGATCGCGCCGCCGACGACGTGTTGGTCGTGCACGGCAAGGACATCCAGGTGGTGCAGGCGCGCACCCCGGACGGACTGCCATGGCGGGAGCTGGGCGTCGAGCTGGTGATCGAGTCGACCGGCCTGTTCCCGCACGCCGACCAGGCCCGCGGGCACCTGGCCGCCGGTGCCCGCAAGGTGTTGCTCACCGCTCCCGGCAAGGGCGAGATGGCGACCGTGGTGCTCGGCGTCAACGACCAGCAGGTCGACTTCGAGCAGGCGGACATCGTGTCGAACGCCTCGTGCACGACCAACTGCCTCGCGCCGTTGGTGCACGTGATCCTCGAGGAAGGCTTCGGCCTGTGCGAGGGATTGATGACCACGGTGCATTCCTACACCGCGACGCAGCGCACCGTCGACGGTCCCTCGAAGAAGGACTGGAAGGGCGGTCGCGCCGCCGCGCAGAACATCATCCCGTCGTCGACCGGCGCTGCGAAGGCGGTCGGGATGGTGTTGCCGCAGGTGCGGGGCAAGCTGACCGGCATGGCGTTCCGCGTGCCGACGCCGACCGTGTCGGTGGTCGACCTGACGTTCCGAACCGAGCGGGCCACGTCGCTCGACGAGATCCACGCGGCGATGCGCAAAGCGTCGGCGAGCTACCTGCAGGGCATCCTCGACTACACCGAGGACCAGGTGGTGTCGTCGGACTTCATCCACAGTCGGGCGTCGGCGATCTACGACGCCGGTTCTTCGCTCGAGCTGAATGAGAGCTTCTTCAAGCTGGTCGGTTGGTACGACAACGAGTGGGGCTATGCGAACCGCGTCGTCGAACTGGCGCAGAAGATGGCCGCGGCGCTCTGAGCAGCCGGGCGACGGTATGGTTTGGCGTCGCCGCCGCGCTACCGTGCCGGCATGAGTTCGATCCATTCGATCCGCGACTTCGACCTGCACGGCAAGCGGGTCTTGATGCGCGTCGACTTCAACGTGCCGCTCGACCACGAGACCGGCGCGATCACGAACCACCAGCGCATCGCGGCGGCGTTGCCGACGATCCGCTACGCGCTCGATCAGGGGGCCTCGGTGGTGCTGATGTCGCATCTCGGCCGGCCGAACGGGCAACGCGACGAGAAGTTCTCGCTGCGTCCCGTGGCCGCCGAACTGGCGCAACTGCTCGGCCACGAGGTCGAGTTCCTGCACGAGTGCGTCGGGGCGGCGGTCGCCGATCGCTGCGCGCCGGGCGTGTTGCCGCCGGGCGCGGTCGTGCTGCTGGAGAACGTGCGCTTCCACATCGAAGAGGAAGGCAAGCGCAAGATCCGGGACGCCGACGGCAACGTCACCAGCGAGA
>DRKG01000429.1 GCA_011051855.1 bacterium
GGCGGGCGAGCGCGACCGGTTCCGGCCGGTGCTCGAACTCGACCTCAACCCGCCGTGTTGCGGCGGCATCACCGTGCCCGGTGGCCGGCCGATGGCCAAGCTGCTGCTATGGCTGCTCGGCGTCTTCTACGACGTGCTCGGCAACTGGGGGGTCGCGATCATCCTGCTGACGTTCCTGGTGCGCGGGGCGATGTCGCCGCTGAACTTCCGCATGCAGAAGTCGATGCGCCAATACGGTGCCAAGATGGCCAAGCTGAAGCCGAAGCTCGATGCCCTGAAGAAGCAGCACGGCGACGACCAGAAGGCCTACCAGCAGGCGATGATCGCGTTCCAGCGCGAGCACAAGATCATGCCGCCGATCGGCGGCTGCCTGCCGATCTTCCTGACGATGCCGATCTACATCGGCCTGTTCACCGCGCTGCGCACCGCCTACGACCTGCGCCACCAGCCGTTCGCGCTGTGGATCGACGACCTCAGTTCGAGCGACGCGCTGTTCGCGCTGCCGTTCTGGCCCGGCGTGTTCAACCTGCTGCCGCTGCTCTGGATCTCGCTGTTCCTGTTCATGTCGCTGCGGCAGCCGCTGCCGACCGACCCGCAGCAGCGCCAGATGCAGTCGATCATGCGCTTCATGCCGATGATCTTCGGCGTGATGCTCTACAACTACGCCTCGGCGCTGTTGCTCTACATGGTGACGTCGATGATCTGGTCTCTGATCGAGAGCACGATCACCAAGAAGATCCTCGGCCCGATCGATCCGAACGCCGCCGCGATGGCGCCGACGCCGATTTAGCCCGATCTCCGGACCGTCGCCGGGTCAGCCGGGCAGCACGAACTCGACCTGCAGGTCGCCGCCGGGCAGCCGCCGGGCGGTGGCCTGGCCACGGTGGCCGAGCACGATCGTCTGCGCGAGGAACAGGCCGAGCCCGTGGCTCTGTCCGCGCAACAGGCGCTGCGGGTAGAACGGCTCGAACGTGTGCGGCAGCCGCCAACCGGCCAGGGCCTGCCCGCGCGCCCGGATGCGCACCCGGAGCGCGTCGCCGACCGGCTCGAGGTGCAGGTGGCAGTCGTCGGTCAGCGCCGCCAGTTCGTCGGCGAACTGCACCATCGCCGCAGCCGCCAGGGCGAGCTGGTCGCGGTCGCCGCTGACGGCATGCGTTCCGTTCGGCAGGGCGACGGTGGCGGCCGGAGCGTGCGCGGCGCGTTGCGCGATGGCCTGCGTCAGGAGTTCCCCGAGGTCGACGGGCTCGCGGTGGGCCGGCCCGCCGGCGGCCTGCGACAAGAGCCGCAGCCGGTCGACCGACGTCTGGATGCGCTGCAGCCCGGCCAGGGCGGCGTCGATCTGGTCGCGGCGGTCGCGCTCGGTCGCCGCGTCGAACGTCGCGCGCAGCAGTTGCAGGTGGCCCGACACGAACAGCAGCGGGTTGTTGATCTCGTCGGCGAGGCCGTGGGCGAGGTCGACGAACAGTTCCGGTGGCGGCCGGTCGCCGCCGTGCAGCAACTGCTCGATCGCCGCGGCGAGCTGGCCCGGGGCGTCGGGGTAGGTCAGCACGCGCGCCGACAGGCGGCGGGCGATCGGCGCCAGCACGACTTCCTTGTCCGAAGGGCCGACCAGCGCGACTGCCAGCGCGGGCCACAGCCGCTGCAGCAGTCGCAGGGCGCCGACGTCCTCGTCGGGTGGCTCGGGTAGCCAGGCCAACAGCAGATCCGGCTGGAGCCGCATCAGCGCCTCGGTGTCACCGACCAACGACGCCAGCGCCTTCACCTCCGGCTGCAGCGGTAGCTGGCGGAGGTCGCCCACGAGGCGGTCGTCGGGGGCGCCGACGACCGCGATGCGCAACGGCCGGTCCATCGTTAGGTTTGTCACAAGTCCGCCGGACTACGGCGGTAGCAGATCGAAGGCACAAGCCAGGCCACCACCTGTCCGGTGTCACCATACACGCTCGAGGGCCGGGCTGCGGAGCGGGTCTCGGAGGCGGCCCGGAGTCTTGAGCACGGGCGGCCGCCGCGTCGATACCAGGAGCCGTGACGGGCGAGCGCGACGAACCGGCAGACGAGGGAGCGGGCGATGGCAGCGGGGCGTTCCGCCTGCGGGTGGTGCGCGGCCCGGTGGTCGGCGAGCCGCCCGCGGAGTCGCCGCCGGTGCGCTTGCGCCGCGAGTTCAAGGGACTCACGGTGGCGGACATGTATCGCGAAGAGATCGTGAAGAAGCTGCCGGGTCAGGTGCGTTCGGCGCTGCACCACCTCGAACGGGGCGATCTCGCCGCGGCCGAGCGCGCTCTGCCCGGCCACTTCGCCGCCGTCTACGCAGGGCCGGGTCACGGCCACCGCCGCCGCCGGCGCTGGTCGTGGTTCGCATTCGTCGGTGCGCTCGCCGTGCTCGCCGGCGTGCTCCTCTCCGAATGGTTGTGCGCATGAGCGCGGCTTCCCGGGCAGATCGAGCTAGCACAACACCCTGCTGCCCCGCACGATTCGACACCGAGTGACTGCCCCCGATCCACAGCCCGAAGGCAACCCGCCCGCCCCCGTCAGCGAGGGGCCGGCCTGCGTCGTGCCGAGCCTGAGCGTGGTGGTGCCGATCTTCAACGAGCGCGACAACATCGCACCGCTGCACGAGGCGCTGACCTATTCGCTGCGGGCGCTCGGCCGCAGCTACGAGATCGTGCTGGTCGACGACGGCAGCACCGACGGTTCGCGCGACGTGATGCGGCGGCTCGCGGCCAACGACCCGCACCTGCGGCTGGTGCTGTTCCGGCGCAACTACGGGCAGACGCCGGCGATGGCGGCGGGCTTCCGCGCCTGCCGCGGGCGCACGATCGTGTCGATGGACGGTGATCTGCAGAACGATCCGGCCGACATCGGCCGCCTGGTCGAGAAGCTCGAGGAGGGCTACGACGTGGTCTGCGGCTGGCGCCGCAACCGCCAGGATCGCGTCGCCACCAGGCTGCTGCCGTCGAAGATCGCCAACTTCCTGATCGCGCGCGTCACCGGCGCCCACATCCACGACACCGGTTGCTCCTTGAAGGTCTACCGCAGCTGGGTGGTGCGCTCGCTGCATCTCTACTCGGACATGCACCGCTTCCTGGCCGCGCTCGGCGTCGGCCTCGGCGCGCGCATCACCGAGTTGCCCGTGCGCCACCACGCGCGCCGGGCGGGCGTGTCGAAGTACGGGCTCGGGCGCGTGTTTCGCGTGCTCGCCGACCTGGTCGGGATCAAGATGCTGATCCAGTTCGCGGCGCACCCGATCCGCTGGTTCTCGCTGTTGGCGTTGCCGCTGTTCGTGCTGTCGACGCTGATGCTGCTGCTCGGCTTCGTCAAGCGCACCCACGAAGGGCTCGACCTGTTCGGCGACTTCGACATGGGCGCGGTCGCCGCCGGCGCGGTGGCGCTGTTGATCGCGATGAACGTGTTCCTGCTCGGCTTCCTCGCCGAGTTGCAGGTCAAGGTGTCGCGGTTCTTCCGCAAGCGCACCGCCGTGACCGCGCGGGAGGCGATCCGGTGAGCGAGGCGACGGCCAAAGCGACCGGAGAAGCCGGTGCTGCGCCGGCGCCGGCTGCCGCGTCCGGGCCGCTGGTGTCGGTGGTGCTTGCGATCACCGACAACGAGGCGCATCCGCGCAAGGTCATCGACGGTTTCGGTGCCGCGTTGGCGCAGGGCGGCTACCGCAGCGAGTTCGTGGTCGTCATCGACGGCCCGATCCACCGCTTCGACGACGAACTTGCCGAGCTCGCGACCCGCTGGACGGTGCACATCGTGTCGCTCGAGGGCGGCGGCCTCGGCGAGTCGATTGCGCTGTCGGCCGGCGTCGGGCGCGCCCAGGGCGAGCTGGTGGTCAATGCGCCGCCCTATCTGCAGATCGAACCCGACGACGTCGTCGACGTGGTCAAGGCGCTCGAGGCCGGCGCCGACTGCGTCGCCACGTGGCGCGACCGCCGCGTCGACCCGTGGCTGAACCAACTGCAGTCGCGGCTGTTCAACCGCATGTTGCGGCTGATCATGAACGCGCCGTTCCACGACCTCAACTCCGGCACGCGCGGCTTCCGGCGGCAGGTGCTCGAGGAAGTTGCGGTCTACGGCGAACTCTATCGCTTCCTGCCGGTGCTGGCGTTGCGGCAGGGCTTCCGCGTCGTCGAGGTGCGCGTCCGCCACAAAGAAGAGAAGGGGCGGGCCGGCTTCTACGGCGTCGGCGTCTACCTGCGGCGGCTGCTCGACATCCTGGCGATCACCTTCCTGACGCGCTTCACGCAACGGCCGCTGCGCTTCTTCGGCTACGTCGGGTTCGCGGCCGCGCTGGTAGGGGTGCTGCTGGCGGTGTGGCCCCTGTGGGACAAGCTCGCCAACGACAACAGCCTGGCCGACCGACCGCTGTTCGTGCTCGGCGCGATCCTGGCGGCCTTCGGCGTGCAGTTGATCGGCTTCGGCCTGATCGGCGAGATCATCATCTTCACGCAGGCGCCGAACCTGCGCGACTACAAGGTCGAGGAGGAGGTCGCCGCCGACGGGACCGCGGCGGTGCGGGGCGCCGAACTGGACGAGTCCGCGGCCGAGGATCCGCCGGCCGTCGCCGTCGCTGACGGTGTCTCTGCGACCGCCAAGCAGGATGAGCTGCCGGTGCGGGTGCGCGAACTGTTGCCCGGTGAGGATGCGCGCTGGGATGCCTATGTCAGCCGGCATGCCCAGGGCACCTTCTTCCACCGCACCGGCTGGTCGCGCACGGTGGGGGAGATCTTCCGGCACGAGCCGCACCACCTCGTCGTCGAACAGGGACGGCGGTGGCTCGGCGTGCTGCCGTTGTTCCTGACGAAGAGCCCGTTCCTCGGCCGCAATCTGGTCAGTGTGCCGTATTCGGTCTACGGCGGCGTGCTCGCCAGCGACGAGCGGGCGCACGAGTTGCTGCTCGCGCGCGCCGGCGAACTCGGCGAGGAACTCTCGGTCGGTTTCGTCGAGCTGCGCCACCTCGAACTGCGCCCCGGCGATCGGCCGCGCTCGGACCTCTACGTGACGTTTCGGTGCGAGTTGCCCGACGATCCCGCCGAAGTGATGAAGCGCATTCCGAAGAAGCGTCGGGCGGAGGTGCGGGCGGCGCGCGAACCGCAGGCGGACGGAACCGCCAAGAGGCGGCGTTCGTTCGGCATCCAGGTCCGTGATGACGGCTCGATCGACGAACTGTTCCGCCTGTTCGCCTACAACAAGCGTCGGCTCGGCTCGCCGAGTCTGCCCAAGCGCTGGTTCCAGGCGCTGCGCGACGAGTTCGGCAAGGCGGCGGTGATCCATCGCGCGATCGAGCCGAGCGGCCGCACGATCGCGGCGGTGATGTCGTTCACCTTCAAGGACACCGTCTACGCCTACTACTCGGGCTCGCTCGGCGACGTCAACCACACCGGCGTCAACAACTACATCTACTGCGCGATCATGGAGTGGGCCGTCGAGAACGGCTACCGCCGGTTCGACTTCGGCCGCAGCCGCGTCGGCTCGGGGCCGGCGAAGTTCAAGATCAACATGGGCTTCCAGCCGGAGCCGCTGCACTACGAGTACCTGTTGGTCGGTCCGGGAAGCAAGCTGCCGGAGTTCCATCCGAGCAACCCGAAACTGGCTCTGCCGCGGCGCATCTGGTCGAAGATGCCGATGACGCTGTGCAACTCGCTCGGCGCCCGGTTGTCGCGCTACCTGCCGTAGTCCCGAGCGGCTACCGTCGTCGCCGATGGCGATCGTCGCGTTGCTGGATCCCGAGGCTTCGGTGCCGCTGCAGGTCGGGTGGGCGCTGTGGTTCGCGCGCGCGCGGGCGGCCGACGTGACCCTGCTCTTGTCCGACGACGCGTCGGCGCGTTCCCCCGAAGTGGTGCGCGCGCAGGTGATCGCCCAGATCGGGCAGGACGAACGCTTCGTATTCGCCGACGGAGACGAACACGAACACGAGCGCGACCGCAGCGCGGGCGACGCATCCGAGCCCGACCCGCCCCTGCTGCGCGCGCGCGTGGCGGCGGCTAGGGCCGACGACGCCGAGGCGATGCTGCAGGCGGTCCAGCAGGCGGCGCCCGAGCAGTTGTTGGTGTTGGTGCAGAAGGTCGACAGCACCGATGCCCGCGTGCGGTGCATCGGCCGCGAGGTGTTGCCGCGGCTCGGGTGCGCGGTCGCGCTGGTCGACCTCGGCGACGAACGCTGGCCGGTGGCGCACCTGCTGGTGGCCGCCAGCCGCGGCGCGCACCCGCGCATGGCCTTGCGTGCCGCGCGCGAGCTCGCCCGCGACGTCGGCGGGCGGTTGACCGGCGCCTACGTCGAGCCCGACATCGGCAGCGATGCGCCGTCGGTCGGTCGCCACGTGCTCGACCGGGTGCTGCGTGCGGCCTTCGGCGAGGATGCGCGCGACGTGGGCCGGCGGGTCGTCGTCGCCGAGAACGTCGAGGCCGGCCTGCACAAGGCCGTCGAGGTCGCCGAGCCGGACGCGATCGTGCTCGGCCTGCCGCGGCCGGGACTGCTCGGCCCGCGCTTCTTCGGCCTGGTGCCAGCGCGACTGTGTCGGCGCGTCTCGGTGCCGGTGGTGATGCTGCGCGAGGCGCTGCCGCTCGGCAACCGGCTGCGGCGCACCTTCGAGGACGTGTTGCAGCGCTTTGTGCCGCAGGTCGAACGGGAAGTACGCGTCGAACTGGCGGCGCGCGTGCAGTCGAGCTCGGCGTGGAACTTCGATTTCGTGGCGTTGATCAGTCTGTCGACGTTGATCGCGGCGCTCGGCCTGTTGCAGAACTCCGCTGCGGTCATCATCGGCGCGATGCTGATCGCGCCGCTGATGACGCCGATCCTC
Organism: bacterium; assembly: GCA_011051855.1. Taxonomy (GTDB): domain Bacteria; phylum Planctomycetota; class UBA1135; order UBA1135; family UBA2386. The sequence goes on from DRKG01000429.1 coordinate 6,797, forward strand.
GGGGTCGGCCTGGCGCTTGCGCAGGGCAACGCGCGGTTGGCGAAGCTGGCGTTCCGCACGATCGCCTTCGGGGTCGTCACTTCGTTCGCATTGGCCGCCGGGGTCGGTTGGCTCGACGGCAGCGTGCACCTGCTCGACACCACGCCCGAGATGCTCGCGCGCGGCTGGCCGGGCTTGTTCGACCTGTTCGTCGCGTGCGTTTCCGGCCTTGCCGCCGCCTACGCGATGTCGCGTCCGGGGCTGGTCGCGGCCTTGCCAGGGGTCGCGATCGCCGCGGCATTGGTGCCGCCGATCGCCGTGTCCGGCTTGGCGACGGCGCGCGGCGAGTGGTCGCTGGCCTACGGCGCGTTCCTGCTGTTCTTCACCAACATGGTCGCGATCGTGCTCGCCGCCGGTCTCAGCCTGTGGGCGGTCGGGGTGCGCGGCCAGGAACGCAGCGGCTGGCGGCGCCATCTGGGCAACGCGTTCGTCGCGGCCGTGCTGGTGCTGGGCGTGCA
>DRKG01000430.1 GCA_011051855.1 bacterium
GACCGCCCGACTCATCGGGCTGCGTCTGCACACCCGCCGCGGTCCGGGTGGAGTGCCGCTGTCGCCCCGCGCCCGCGCTCTGCTCGACCTCGAGGCGCAGAACCTGAAGCGTGCGGCCGACCAGCAGGTGGTGCGCGATCTGTTCGCCGAGATGCGTCAGCAGACCGCGGCCATGCCCGAACTGCTGAACGGCCGGCTCGACGAGGTCGCGGGGATCGCGGTCGAACTCGGTCTGTCGATCGCTCGCGAGATCGTCGGTGCGGCACTCGACAAGGGCATCGTCGACCCGACGCCGACGGTGGCGACGTGCCTGCGGGACTGCGTGCACGGCAGCGACGGTGGCGACCTGGTCGTGCGGCTGCACCCCGAGGACCTCGAGAACGTGCTCAACACACTGGCGACGATGCCCGAGCTGGAGGGCGACATCGACCGCGCACGGTTCGTCGCCGACCAGAGCGTGCCGCGCGGCGGCGTGCGCGCCGAGACCGGTGCCGGTCGGCTGCGCTACGACCCGGGCGAGGTGCTGCAGCGCATCTGCGACGAAGTGCGCCGCGAGGCGTCGTCGTGACCCTGCCGGCGAGGTTGCAACACGCCGTCGATGCGGCCCGTTCGCTGAATCGACCGAGCGCCGAAGGCAAGGTGCGTGCGATCCGCGGCATCGCGATCCACGTCACCGGGTTGGCCGCGGCGATCGGGGACACGTGCACGATCGCCGCCGAAGGTGGCAAGCTGTCGATTCCGGCCGAAGTGGTCGGCTTCAACCGCGACGATGCCGTGGTGATGGCGCTCGGCGACGCCCATCGGGTGGCGCCGTGGGACCGGGTCATCAACGACCACCGGGCGCTGTCGGTGCCGGTGGGTGCCGGCATGCTCGGCCGCATCGTCGACGCCCTCGGCAACCCGCTGGACGGCGGTCCGCCGATCCTCGGCAGCATGCGGCCGCTGGTGGCGGATGCGCCGTCGCCGCTGCAGCGGGCGCCGATCGAGCAACCGATCGAGACCGGTGTGTCGGCGATCGACGGGCTCTTGACCTGCGGCAAGGGCCAGCGCATCGGCATCTTCGCCGGCTCCGGCGTCGGCAAGTCGACGTTGATGGGGCAGATCGCGCGCAGCCACGCGGGACAGGTCAACGTGATCGCGCTGATCGGCGAGCGCGGCCGCGAGGTCGGCGAGTTCGTCACCGAGGCGCTCGGCCCGGAAGGGCTGCAGAAGAGCGTCGTGGTCGCGTGCACCAGCGACGCGGCACCGATGCTGCGCATGAAGGCGCCGCTGACCGCGGTGACCATCGCCGAGGCCTTCCGGTCCGCCGGTGCGGACGTGCTGTTCATGATGGACTCGGTGACGCGCTACGCGATGGCCGTGCGCGAGGTCGGCCTCGCCGCGGGCGAGCCACCGACCCTGCGCGGTTATCCGCCGTCGTTGTTCGCGTCGTTGCCTCGCCTGGTCGAACGGCTCGGCTCGGACAGCCACGGCACCATCACCGGCATGTTCACCGTGCTGGTCGACGGGGACGACATGAACGAGCCGGTCGCCGACGCCCTGCGCGGCTACCTCGACGGCCACATCGTGCTCAGCCGCAAGATCGCCGAGCGCGGCCGGTTCCCCGCCATCGACGTGCTCGGCTCGGTCAGTCGCCTGATGCCCAAGGTCACCACTCCCGAGCAGCAGGAGAACGCCCGCAAGCTCCGCGAACTGCTGGCGCACTACGAGGAGAATCGCGACCTGGTCTCGGTCGGAGCCTACCGCAAGGGCGCCGACCCCCTGCTCGATCAGGCCATCGAGCGCATCGGCCCGATCGAACGACTGCTCTACCACGGCAAAGAATCCCGCTCCGGTGCCGACACCGTCGCGCTGCTGCAGCAGCTCGCGACCTGATTCGCTAACGATCCGCCCATGGCACGGCCGATAGGGCCGACATGCGACGGTTTCGTTTTCGCCTGCAGCCGGTGTTGCGTTTGCGCTCGCAGTACGAGCGGTTGGCGCAGAAGGAGCTGGCCGCGGCGATGGCCGACGTCAACACCGTCGACCAGCAGTTGCGGGCGGCCGAGCAGGGGCTGGCCGACTGCGCGGAGCAGGCGGTGCGTTCGGACGCGGTCGGTTGGCTTGCGCGGTCGCTCGAAGACGGGCTGCGGCGGCACAAGTGGCGGCTTGCGCGCCAGCTCCAGAACGCCGAGAGGCGGCTCGAGGCGGTGCGCAACGACTACACCGCCAAGGCGCGCGAAGTGAAGACGCTGCAGCGCCTGCGCGATCAGGAACGCGCGACGTGGCAGCAGGAACGTCAGCGCAGTGAGCAGGCGGAGCTCGACGAGCTCGCGTTGTTGACGCGCGGTGTCGGCGCGGACGTGGACGTCGACCGAGATGGTCCAGGAGAGGTGACATGGTAGGAATCTTGATCAAAGCCGTGATCGGCCTGGTGCTGTTCGTCGGTTCGCTGATCGGCGGACTCGCGGCGACCGGCCGGCTCAACCACGAGGGCACCGCCAACATCCCGATTCTCAGCGGCTTCTTCCCCGAACCGGAGGAGACCGGTGGCGAGGACGGGGAGCCCGGCACAGGCGAGCACGAAGATGGCGGGCACGGTGCCGAGGGCGAAAGCGAGGCGCACGCCGTCGACGCGAGCCACGCCGCTGCCGATGGCCACGCCGCTCAGGATGCCGCGCACGCCGGCGGCGATCCGCAGGGGCACGGCCAGGAACCGAAGAAGCCGCGCCGTCTCGAAGTCGGCAAGTCGGTGGTCAACCCCGAAGAGCCGAAGGCGGAAGGCGGTGGCCACGGTGGTGGCGGCGAAGGCGGTGAGCACGGCGGCGGTGACGAAGGCGGCCACGGCGAGGGCGAGGACGCGCACGGAGGCCCTTCCCACGGCAAGGACTCGGGCCACGGCAAGGGTTCGGGCCACGGCCAGCACCCGGCGCCGGCCGGCGAGGGCAAGAGCGAGGTCGAGAAGGACTTCGACCGCTTGCTGAAGAGCCAGGGCAAGATCGGCTACCAGCCCGGCGCCTACTTCCAGTTCCAAGGTATGCCGGCGGGGCTGACCCCGGAGCAGCTCAACGAAGCCTGGCAGCGCGTGCAGGGCATCGAGGCGACGATCGCCAAGCGCGAGGCGGCGCTCGATCTGCGCAAGCAGCAACTCGACGAGCTGGCCGACGACATCAACCGTCGCATGAAGGCGCTGGCCGACGAGCAGAGCCGCATCCAGGAGATGCAGCGCAAGCTCGACAACAAGATCGCCGAGTTCGAGCAGACCGTGCGGCTGGTGCGCGACGACGAGATTCCGAAGCTCAAGGAATACGCCGCGTCGATCGCGGCGCTCGAGGCCGACAAGCGCGCCGACATCGTGCAGCAGAACTGGGCGACCGAGCGCGGCCAGGACCACATCCTGCGCGTGCTCGAGTTCATGGCCAAGGACAAGCTCAACGAGACCCTCGATGCGCTGCCGGTGCCGATGGTGCAGGAGATCCTCGACAAACGCATGCAGATCTCCAAAGAGGCCAAGACAAGGGGCGGTCGGAAGTGAGCGGCGAATCCGTCAACACCGCCCCACGACGGTGCCGATATCCCCGACGGACCCCGTAGCGCGGCGTAACCGAGCGAGACCAACGTGGCCGACGACAAGAAGAAGGAAGACTCCAAGGACGAGGGCAAGAAGAAGGGCCTGCCCCCGATCGTCATGATCGCCGTCGGTGCGATCCTCGGCGGGGCCGGCGCGGTGTTCGCGATCCCGCCGAAGGAGATCGAGGTCGAGAAGCCGGCGCCGGTCTACGAGGACATCGACGTCCTGCACCCGGACGTCATCGACATCACCTTCAATCCGCGTTCCCGCACCGGCAAGGCGGTCGCGGTGTTCAGCTTCAAGTTCGTCTACACGGTGCGCGAGGACCGCAAGGAGGAGGCCTACGAGCTGCTGAAGCAGCACTGGGAGGACGCCGGCTCGCGCGCCCTGATCCTGCTCAGCACGCGCACGCGGCAGGAGATGGAGTCGGAGAAGGGCAAGACCCTGCTCGAAGCCGATCTGGTCGAAGAGCTCGACAAGACGTTCTTCCCGGAAGTCCCCGGCGAAGAGAAGGTCGCCACCGTCACCCGCGTCATCTGGAAGAAGTTCCTGTTTCAGTAGCCCCCGCGCTCTGCCTCCCCCCAGAGGTCTGCCTTGAACGAGATCCTCAGCAACGAAGAGATCGACACCCTGCTGCAGATGTTTCGCAGCGAGGGTGGCGACCTCGAACAGGAGGTCGACGAGCCGCCGCCGATGGCGCCGATCGAGGCGCCGGACGGTCGCGTCATCAGCCCGGTCGACCTGCTCAAGCCCAACCGGCTCGGTCGCGAGCAACTGCGCGGTCTCGAGCGCTACTTCGAGAGCGCCGGCAAGCTCCTGTCGGCGACGATCAGCGACAAGCTGCGGCTCGATACGCGCTGCGATTGCGTCGCCGTCGAGCAGTTGCGCTTCTCGAGTTGGCTCGACCAGTTGCCGGGGCCGGTCGCGATCTACGTGCTCGAGATGGAACCGTTCCGCCAGCCGTGTCTGCTGACCGTCAGCACGAGCCTGCTCTACGGCGCCGTCGACCGCATCCTCGGCGGTTCGGGCAAGGTCACCAA
>DRKG01000431.1 GCA_011051855.1 bacterium
GCAATGGCCCGACCGAATCCGCTGATCGCCACGGCACGCCGCCAGTCGCTGCTCTCACTCTGTGAGCGGCTCGGCTACCACTTCAAGGACCTGTCGCTGCTCGACCGCGCACTGACCCACGCCTCGATGGGCAACGAGGGCAAGCCGAGCTACGAACGTCTCGAGTTCCTCGGCGATGCCTTCCTGAACTTCGCCGTGGCCGATGCGCTGTTCCGTCGCCATCAGGACATCGCCGAAGGCAGACTGACCGATACGCGGGCGCGCATCGTCAGCCGCCAGCCGCTCGCTGCTGCCGCCCGCCGGCTGGACCTGCAGACGCACCTCCTGTCCGGCAAGGGCCTGCGCGAGCGCGAGCGCGCCAGCGCCCGCATCCTGTGCGATCTGGTCGAAGCGGTGCTCGGGGCGGTGCTGATCGACGGCGGCGTGACGCCGGCGCGCGCGTTCGTGCGCCGCCACCTACTGCCGAAGGACGTCCTGGCGGAGCGCCACGGCACGCCGGAGAAGGATCCCAAGACGGCGCTCTTGCACTACTGCCAGCACAACCGGCTCGGCCAGCCGCGCTACGAGTTGCTCGAGACCATCGGACTGCAGCACGAGCAGGAGTTCGTGGTGCGAGCGTTGCTGCTCGACGGCCGCGATGCCCGCGGGTCGGGTCGCACCAAGCGAGCCGCGGAGAAAGCGGCCGCCAAAGCGCTGTTGGCCGAACTGGTTGCCTGACCCCGATCGCGCATGCGACGCTTGCGCACTCGCGCGGGCGGCAACACGATCACGGCATGACGACGATCGCAGTCCTGGGCACGGGCCTGCTCGGCAGCGGCATGGTCGACAACCTGCTCGCCAAGGGGCACACCGTGCGCATCTGGAACCGCACCCGCAGCAAGCTCGATCCGCTGGTCGCACGCGGCGCCGTCGCCGCCGACGACCCGGCGGATTGCGTGCGGGGCTGTGAACGCGCGCACCTGGTGCTTGCCGAGGACGACGCCGTGGATGCCGTGATCACGCAATTGCGGCCCGGCCTCGCCGAGGGCATCCCGGTCCTCGACCACACCACCAACCTGCCCCAGCGCGTCGCCGCACGCTTCGATTCCCTGCGCGGTGCAGGCGTGCGCTACGTGCCCACACCGGTGTTCATGGCGCCGAAACACGCCCGCGAGGGCAGCGGGTTGATGTTGATGTCCGGGCCGCAGCCGGACGCGGACGAACTGCAGCCGGCGCTCGCCCAGATGACCGGCAAGCTCTGGCACGTCGGCGAACGTCCCGACCTCGCCGCCATCCTGAAGCTCGCCGGCAACTCCGTCTACTTCGCGATCACCGGCGCGATCGCCGACGTGCTGGCCCTCGGCCGCAACAACGGCGTCGACGCCGAGACCATGATGATGGTGTTTCGGGAGTTCAAACCGGGCTCCGGCCTGCACCTGGTCGCACAGCGCATCGCACGGGCCGGCAGCGCCCCGGCGAGCTTCGAGATGACGATGGCGCTCAAGGACGCGCGCCTGATGCAGGCGTCCGTCGGCGACGAACCCCTGTTCGTGCTACCGGCGGTGATGGCGGCGCTGCAGCGCGGCATCGAGGCCGGGCACGGCCAGGACGACTTCGCCGGCTTCGCCAAGGGCTAACCCGATCGCTGCCCGCCGCCGGCAGCGCCGACCGCAGCCGGCAACTGCGCGGTCCAGGAAGCGATGGCGGCGGCAGCGGCGGCTTGCAGCTTGCCAGTGTATTCGGTCAAAGTGCGGCGAGCGGCGGCCGGATCCGTGGCAAGGGTCTTCGCGACCTCGGCTTCGAAGTCGCCTTGCGCCGCGAACCACTCCGCTTCGAGTCGGTCGCGCGCCCGGTCCATTGCGCGGTAGCACTGGCCGTAGACGCGGTCGAGCCGGCGCTGGTAGTCGTTTACGGCGCGGAACTTCGCCGACGAACCCTGCGCGAGGAACACCGGATCCATGTGCCGGCGCTCGGCAGCGCGCCAGGTGCCGCTCGCGTAGCCGGCCGGCACCGCCGTCACACCGGCATACCACGGCACGTAAACGCTCGCATCCGGTCGCCCCATGGCCAGCCACATCACCGCGCCGACGGCCGGCGGCAGCTCGCCGCGCAGTTGGAACACGGTCGAAAACGACGTCCCACCCGCGCAGATCGTGGCACCGTTCTGGTTGGGCGTGCCGAGTTCGTAGCCGAGCGATTTGTCGTAGTCGGTGCCCTCGTAGTGGTCGCGCAGCACCGCCATCAGGTCCGCGACCGCGAGCTTGCGCTTGGGCGCGATGAACGTCGGCTGCATCCAGGTCTCCGGAACCGCCTCGGCACCGACCAGATTGTTGGCCCGCCAGGCGCGGCGCACGTTGCTCGGGTGTTTGCGCGCCCGCTCCCCGCCGTAGACCGTCGCGAAGTCGAACTCGCCGTCGCGCTCGGGGTCGTACCATCCGCGCTCGATCGCGTACTCGATCAGCCCCGGACTGAGCCGGAAGTTGTCGGGGTCGTTCGGATCGACGTGGTGGATCGAATAGTGGTTGGCGACCACCGCGCACCTGTCGTCGGGCACGCGCGCTGCCGCCCAGTGCTTGCCGTGGACCATGTCGAGGATCCAGGCCTCGTTGCCGTCGGCGATCGTCATGCAGCGCCCGCTGTCGCCGTAGCCGAACCTCCCGAGCAGTTCGGTCGCGATTTCGACCCCGTGGCGCGCCGAGGTCGCCCGTGCGCCGACGATGCGGCGCAACAGCAGCGTGATCCCCCCGTCGGTGAGCTCCGGGCGGTCCTCGCGCGACGCGCAGGCGTTGGTGACCACCGCGACACCGTGCTCGTTGAAGTAGGTGTCCGAGTACTTCAACCCAGGCATCTGGCACCAGATGTAACCGTGCGTTTCGCGGGCGCAGGCGACTTCCCCGCCGGCGAGCAAGGTGCGCACGGCGCCGTCGCCATGCCGCTGCGGGCCGACCTTCCAGAAGTGCACGGTCGCATCGACGCCGCTGTCTTCGTTGTGCGCGAGGATCACGCTGCCGTCGACCGTGCAGTCCTTGCCGACGACCACGGCGAAGCAGTTCATCCCGTCGTCGGAAGACACCGCGGGTTGCTGCCCGAACGCAACGGCGCTCAAGGAGAGCACCCCGCACAAACGGATGAGGTTCATACGGCGATTGTGGCCGATCCGGGCCGGTGGCGCGACGAATCTCGAGCAGCCTGCCGAGTTCGCGGGCTCGCTCAGACGACCTCGAGCGCCTGCCGCAGATCGGCGATCACGTCTTCTGGGTGTTCGACGC
>DRKG01000432.1 GCA_011051855.1 bacterium
CGTGCACACCAAGGCGCTGCCGATCCTGCTGCTCGGCTATCTGCTGGTGCGTGGGCGGTGGCGGGCGATCGCCTGGACCGCCGCGTTCGGGGTCGCACTTGCGCTGCTGCCGGTGCTGTTCTGGGGAGGCGAGACGCTGGGGATCTACTCGGCGTATCTCGATCAACTGCAAACGAAGATCCATACGGGCACGATCGGGGATGGCGCGATCACCATCGCGAGTCGTGGCGATCGGGAGTACTTCACGCTGCGTGGTCTGGTTGCCACGTTGGTGCCGTCGACGGCGTCGAGCGTCGTCGTCAAGTATGCGTGCCTGGTGGCGGTGTTGGCCGGCGCCTTCGTCTGGCACGTTCGGCGCCGTCATCGGCGGGACGTCGCTGCCGCCGCCGCCGCGTTCTCGATCTGGCTCCTGGCTGCGTTGTTGATCTCGCCGATCTCGGAGAAGCATCACTTGGCATTGGCGTTCCCGGCCGTCGGCCTGCTCGCCGTGCACGCGGCCCGCGCCGTTGCCGACCGGGTCGCATGGTTCTTGCTCGCCGGGGTATCTGGCTGCGTTTTGCTGGCGAAGCCGTGGCCGTCGGGCCCGTGGTATCTGCTGATGATCGGGTTCGCGCTCTTCGGCGCGTGGCGGGCGACGGTGGGCGACGTCCGGTGAGCTCGGGTCACGCGCGGCGTCCGGGATCGGTCAGTCGCAGCCGGGTTCTTCGTGTAGCAGTGCCAGGTCGTTGCACGCGTTCCACATCAGCACCATCGCCTGCTTGAGGTTGGCGGTCGCCACCGGCGGCAGGTCGGTGCGTGCCGACATGTCCTTCAGGCGCGCGTAGAGGTCGAGCATCTCGCGCTCGTCGGCGGAGAGGTCATTGCCCAGAAGGTCTCGGGTCTGGTCGGTCATCGTGGAGCTCCTCGGGTTCCGTATTGCGGGCGCAGGTCCTGCAGGCGTTTGGCCTTGAGTTCGAAGCGCGGCAGTTCCCCCTGGGCCGCCAGTTCGACGTTGAAACGCAGGCCCTCGTGTGCATCGGCGAGGTCCTTGCCGAGTTGCTTCTGCAGGCGTGCCCAGGTGTCGACTTGGTCGGGCTTGAGTTCGACCTTGACGGTGATCTCGTCCTGCACGTCGTCCTTGCGCGAGAGGATGATCTGGAACTCCTCGACCTCGCTGTGCTCGCGCACGACCGCTTCGACGGCGCGCGGGTAGACGTTGGTGCCGCGGATCAGCTTCATGTCGTCGACCCGCCCGAGGATGCCGCCCTCGTAGATGTCGCCGGTGCGGCCGCAGTCGCACGTGCTGTGCGGGACCTTGCAGACCAGATCCTTGGTCTTGTAGCGCAGCAGCGGAATGAACCCGCGGCCGAACGATGTCACCACCCGTTCGCCGCGTTGGCCGTAGGCGACCGGTTCGCCGCTGTCGGGGTCGAGCACCTCTTCGATGAAGTGATCCTCGATGATGTGCGGGCCGCCCGGCTGGTGGTCGCACTCGAAGATCATGATGGTGCCGATCTCGGTCATGCCGGCGGTGTCGCCGCACTTGCCGCCCCACATGTCCTCGATCATCTGTTTGACCGCCGGGATCGATCCTGCCGGTTCGCCGCTGACGACGACGCGTCGCACCTTGCCGTCCTTCTTCAGGTCGATACCCATCTTCTCGGCGGTCTGGCCCATGCGCAGTGCGTAAGTGGGAGTGGCGCAGACGACCGTGACGCCCATCTCGACGATCTGCTTGACGCGTTGTTCGGTGTTCATGTTGCCGCTGGCCAGCGTCAGCGTGCCGATCTTCTCGCAGCAGTAGTGGGCGCCCCAGAAGCCGATGAACGAGCCGTAACTGAACGCGAAGAACACCTTGTCCGTCGGCCGGATGCCGAAGCCCCAAAAGCCGTAGCACCACATGTCCGCAATCCACGACCAGTCCTTGCGGCCGTCGAGCACGCGAAGCGGTTGGCGCCCGGAGGTGCCCGACGTGAGGTGGTAACGGATGGCGTCGTCTTGCGGCCGCGTGATCAGATCGCCGAACAGCGGCTTCTCCGCCTGGCAGGCCATCCAGTCCTCGCGCGTCATGAACGGCAAGCGGCGGATGTCGTCGAGACTGCGGATCTTGTCCGGCGTCACGCCGGCTCGTTCGTAGAGGCGGCGGTGGAACGGGGAGGTGTGCCAGGCGCGGTCGACGAGTCGCTGCAGTTTGAGCAGCTGCAGCGAGCGCAACTGGTCCTTCGGCAGGGTCTCGGTCTTGGGGTTCCAGTAGGGGGATTCTGTGGACACGAGCGAGCTCCGTAGGGTGGGGGAGCGCGCGAGCGTACTGCCGAGGTGTGGTGCGTGCGAGCGGATCGGGGGGCGCTCGTGCGATCAAGCCGTCGGTGCCGGGTGCGTGGAGTACTTGCGGTCGATGTGGCAGATGTGTGCGCTCAGCCAGTTGGTCAGGAAGTTGTAGAACTCCCGCGACAGGCTGCCGTCGCCCTGCTGGAACACCTCGTAGTGCTCGCCGATGCGCTTGAGCATGTCCTTGTGGATGAACCGGTGGCGCTCGAACTCGGGGAATCCGATCGCTTCCATGTGCCGCTCCTCGTCGGCGAAGTGCTTGACGGTCAGGTCGACGAGGTTCTTCAGGGCCGCATCGACGGCGGACTTGGGGGATTTCGCCTGTTCGAGTTCGTGCACGTGGTTCATCGCGTCGATGAGTTGCTTGTGCTCGGCATCCATGGCGGCGACGCCGAGGTCGAACTCCGGCTTCCAGTTGATCAGTGGCATGTCGGTTTCCTCCGCGGCAATGATCGTCGCGGGGCGCTGCGTGCCTGCATACGCAACAGGGGATAGGGGATCTCCCCAGCGGTGTCGGCGAGGTGCACATCGCCGCCGTCCCGAGCCGGGATCCGGCACCGGCTCAAGCGGTGGAGCATTCGTCCCATCATCCAGGTAGCGCAACCTCGGGTCTGCAGCTCAGGAACTCGGCGGCACATGGATATCTTCAGCCCACTCGGTCTGGCCCTCGCTTTCATCGGCGTCATCGGGGGCATGGTCATGGAAGGTGGCCACCCCGGCGAACTGCTGCAGGTGACGGCGTTCATGATCGTGATCATCGGATCGCTCGGCGCGACGTTGGTCGCGACGTTGCCGTCGGACGTGCCGTTCGCGATCCAGTCGCTGATCCGGATCTTCATGCCCGGAAAGTACGACTTTCACGGGCTGATGGAAAAGATCCTCGA
>DRKG01000433.1 GCA_011051855.1 bacterium
GGGAGCAATTCCCGGTGAGGTTGTTGTTTGTACCCGGTTCAGTACGGGTCGAAGCCGCTGGCGGTGGCTAGGCCGTCGCCGACTCGGTGGATGCGGCCGCGCAGTTCGAGCCACCACAGCGCCACGGCGAAGCCGGCGGCGCCGAGCAACAGGTGGGCGGGGAGCTGCGCGGGCGCGGGTAGCCACGTGGCCGGCAGCGCGGCCGCGCCGGCGGTGGCCAGGGCGGCGAGCAACGGGGCCCGCAGGATGCCGCCGAGCGGGCGCGCCGCCGAGGTGGTGCACAGTCCGCTGGTGAGGTAGACGCCCTGGGCGAGTGCCGCCGCCGCCGCCGCGAGCAGCGCCAGCGTCGCTGCGTCCCGGTCACCGGCCAGCGGCAGTGCCAGCAGCAGCAGGAACTGCAGCAGGGCTGGCCAGCCGAGGCCGTGGGCGTAGGCGCGGTCGCGCCCGCTGGCGAGCAGGGCGTGGCTGCACTGCCAGCCGAGCTGCTGGCACATGCCGGCCAGCAGCAGAAGGCGCAGCACAGCACCGCCGGCGGCGAAGTCGGCGCCGCTCAGCGCGCACAGCGAGCTCGCGACGAACTGGCCGCCGGCGCAGATCGGCAGCGTCAACCACGCGGTCGCCCCGAGTGCCGTCGTGAAGGTGCGTTGGCTGTCGCCGCGGCGCGGGGCGTGCAGCAGGTGCGGCAACAGCAGGCGGGCGAGTTGGGTCGCCGGCAGCATCGCGGCGCTCGCGAAGCGCAGTGCCACCGCGTAATAGCCGGCCGCGGCGGGGCCGCCCAACCACGCCACGAGCGCCACGTCGGCGCTGGCGAGCAGTTCGTGGGCGGTCTGGCCGAGGCCGGTCGCCGTCAGGCCGATCGGCAACCGCACCGGTTCGCCGTCGTCGGGCAACGCGCGGATGGCGACGACCGCCAGGGCGGCGTAGATGCCGCGGCAGCCGAGGCTGATGCCGGCGAGCACCGTCAGCTCGTTGCCGCCCACGTAGGCCCAGGTCGCCACTGCCGCCAGTTGCAGCGCGGCCGCGCCCGACTCGAACCAGACCTCGGCCCGCGTGCGTCCGGCGGCGTCGGCGACGTTCTTCAGGTCGAAGGCGGCCGGCACCACGTGCAGTGCGCACAGCAGCCAGAACCACGGTCGGGTCGAGTTCGTGAACGCGACCAGCGCCGCCGCGGTCGCGAGCATCAGGCCGATCAGCAGGCGCAGGTGCACGGCGTCGGTGATGAGCCGCCGGGCCGCGCCGGGTCGCTGGCTGATCGCGCGCGCGACCAGGTTGCGCACTCCTGCGCCGGCGAGCACCGCCAGTAGCGCGGCGACGGCGAGCCCCTGCGCGTAGACGCCGAGCCCGGCTGTGCCCAGCGTGCGCCCGACGACGACGAACGCCACCAGTTGCAGCGCGCGCTGCACGAGGACCCCGGTGCCGAGGGTGAACAGCGTGCGGCGGACGGAGTGCTTCACCAAGCCCTTATCGGCCGTTCGCGTGGCCCGGCCGCAGTCACGGCGCGGTCATCGGCCACGGTGGCCCCGCGCGGTGCGCGAGCGGTCGGTCGGGCCGGTCGTCAAGTTTGTGTTCGATCCGGGCGACGAGCCCCCGGATGCCGTTGAAGCTGGGCTCTTCGGCCGAACACCAGACGTGTCCGTGGCGCAGCAGCCAGGTCAGGAAGCGACGCCGGATCGCCGGGCGATGCGCGGCGAGGGCCGAGCGCAGCGCCGCCGCCAGATCGGCCGAGGTGGCGCGCGTGCTCACGCCTTCGAGTTCGTAGAGCGCGCGGCCGGTGTGCACCAGCGGGGTGCCGGCGAGCAGGGCCACCACGGCCAGCGGGTGGTTGGCGGTGATCGTCGCCAGTGCCGTCGCGGCGACGGTGGAGGCGTGCTCCGGCGGCACGATCCGGAGCCGGTTCGGAGCCATGGCGGGCAGCGCGCGCAGCAGTCGGGCCGAGGAACCGGCGGGCGGCACGACGACGAGCCGCGCATCGACGGCCGTGGCCGCGTCGAGGGCGGCTCGCACCAGCTCCCGCGGGTGTCTCGGTGGCGCGGTCCGCGTTTCGTCCAGGTCGAGGGTGAGGCGCGGGTCGTGCGCGTGCTGCAGCAGCAGCGCCACGAACGGCACGGGCAGGTCGGTGGGCGGCGGCGAGAGGGTGGTCGGCGCAGCGGGCAGCGCGGCGCGCCAGCCGGAGAGTGCGACCCGCGCCTCTGCGAACCGACCGGCGGCGACGCAAGCCAGGGCATCTCTGAGGCGTTGCGACCGCGGCGGCACCCGGACTTCCGCGCGCGGCAGGCCGGCAGGTTCGACCCGGCCGAGGGCGTGGGCGAGGCACGCGGCGAGGAACTGCGGTTCCGGATCGACGCAGCGGTAATCGGCCGCGCCGAAGCGTCGGCTGCCCGCGTCGCCGTCGAGACCGTGCGCGTCGGCCTGCAGCGTGTGCGGCAGCAGTCCGTCGCCCGTCCACAAGACGCGTGCGCCGCGGCGTTCGGCCGCCGCCTGCAACTGCGCGGCGGCGGGCGAACGGTGTTGGTGGAACAGCAGCAGGTCCGGTTGCGCGCGATCCAGCCAGCGCTCGGCCGCGCTCGCCAGGTGCCTCTGCGGCACCAGAAGGTCGACGTCGTCGACTTGGGCGCGCCAGAACGTGAGCCGCCGTCGATCGCTGCACAGCACCGTGACGCGGTGCCGTCGGCGCAGGAGTTCCCGGCGCAGGCGTTCGAGCAGGTGGAAACGGCCGAGATCCGGTGCAGCGAAGACGATGTGGCCCATGCCGTCGGTCGTGGGCATCGGCACGCGGGAGCACCCCGCTTGACGCCGGTCGCGGCAAAAAACGGGCGCAACGCGAGCGCCGCGAGCGGTTACACTGCCCCGGCCCCTGCTACCCTCGTTCCCGCTCGCCCGACGAGGGATCCCTCTCCGTCTGAAGGAGCCGTTCATGCTGCGTTCCACCGTCTTCTCCCTGGCAACCGGTCTGGTCCTCGCGACCGCCGGCCTCGCCCAGAACCTGCCGACCAACTTCGTCGTCGACACACTGATCTCGTCGGGCCTGCAGGCCGGACACGACTTCACCTTCCTGCCCGACGGTCGCGTCTTGATCGCCAACCGCGGCGGCGCCGTGCACGTCTGGGCGGGCAGCGGCAACCCGGTGCAGATCGGCACCGTCGCGTCGGTCGAGACCGGTTCGGAACGCGGCCTGCTGAGCATCGAGGCCGATCCGAACTTCCCCACCAACGGCTACATCTACGTGTGGTGGTCGAGCAGCTCGGATTCCTTCATGCACCTCGACCGCTTCACCTGCACCGGCAGCCTCGCCAACGGCGCGAGCACCAACCTGTCGTTCTCGCAGACGTCGCGGCGCGTGATCCTGGCGACGATGCCGGACACCGCGTTCAACCACAACGGCGGCGCGGTCCGCTTCGGGCCCGACGGCATGCTCTACCTGTCGGTCGGCGACGATGCGACGCCGTGCAACGCGCAGAGCCTGACCTCCAAGCGCGGCTGCCTGCTGCGCATGGACGTCAGCGGCCTCGGCTCGGCGCCGAGTTCGGTGGAACCGCCCTACAGCTCGCTCGATCCCGGCAACAACCCGAACAGCGCGAGTGCTGGCTTCGACCAGTTGGTGATCGCGTACGGCCTGCGCAACCCGTTCCGCATGGAGATCGACCAGGTCACCGGCAACTGCTACATCGGCGACGTCGGCCAGAACGCGCAGGAGGAATACAGCGAGTACGTCTACAACCAGACGGCGTTGCAGTTGGTCAACTTCGGCTGGCCGTGGCGCGAGGGCACCGCTTCCTACACCGGCTGCGGCGGTTCGGCGCCGACCGGCATGGTCAACCCGATTGCGACGGTCTCCGCGGGCAACTGGAACTCGGTGATGGGTGGCCCGCGCTACCGCAACCAGAATGGGCCGTTCGACTTCGGCCCGGCCTATGAGGGCGATGCCTTCTTCCTCGACTACTTCGGCGGGGAGTTGCGTCGGCTGACCTTCACCGGTTCGTCGTGGGTGTTGGCCGCGGCCGTGCCGGGCCAGCCGAACGCCAGCACCTGGGCGAACGGTCTGACCGCGACGGTGAGCATGCGCCAGGGCCCCGACGGCGGCCTGTGGTTCCTGCAGCACCCGACGACCTACGCGACGAGCGGCGGCTTCCTGAAGCGCATCCGCCCGCTGGGTCCGACCAACAGCGTCATCACCATCAGCGGCGACGGCCAGGTCGAACCGGCCGGTGAGACGTTCCCGCAGCCGTTGGTCGTGCAGGTGCTCGACACCAACAACCAGCCGTTGCCGGGCGGCACCGTCAACTTCGCGGTCAGCGGCCC